>CAZJWE010000306.1:0-3168 GCA_964549265.1 uncultured Bacteroidales bacterium
ATGTTAAACCTTCTGACTTTTTTAAAAAGTTAAAGCAAAGATTGCCACAATACAAAGCACGTTGGCAAAAGTCTATGAAGGACCAAATTCAGGATTTGCCGGATTTTGAACAAGTGGAACGGCAAGTGATGAGACATTTAAGAAAATTGGAAATATAAATAATATTTTAGATTTCATAGCAAAAGAAACAGGGAGTAAGAATTATAAAGTGTAAACTTTTTTTAGGACGAGTCAGTTAATTGTCCGATGTCATTTTTTTGCTCCGGAAATTTGCAGTGGTCGACATTTTTAAAAATAATGCGTTTAACAACTCCTTTCATACCCCGTGCTGAATTTTTTCCATTGCTCCCGGAAATCCATTTATAAACGCTCAATTTAATTTTGTTATCTGCTTGTTTTTTATATATTTGCATAAAACAAAAAAGATATTATGTTTGTTTATGCCTATATAGCGGGTACAACGACAATTGGCGTTGTAGACGTGTTTGGCGGTCAATGACCAAGAGAGCTGAATACAGAAATTATATTAACTTTGATTGGAATATTAAAAAAGATTGAACAAAGGAATTTATAGACGATGAGTAATGAAAAAATATCTATTCGTTTTTTTGACGACCGTGAAGTTCGTGCCATTTGGGATGAAAATAATTCTATATGGCGGTTTTCGGTATTAGATATTATTGCTGTACTTACCGACCAGGATGATTATACCAAAACCCGTAATTATTGGAAATACCTAAAAGCTAAGTTAAAGAAAGAAAACAATGAAGTGGTTAGTGCCACTACCCAGTTCAAGCTTTTAGCACCAGATGGCAAGAAACGATTGACAGATGTGCTGGATTTCAATGGGATAATCGAATTAGGGAAACAGTTTCCTAGCAAGAAAGCAAATCGCTTTATCGAGTGGTTTACTTTTAGCGATGAGAGCATTGACGGAAAAAGCAAAATGAAAGCTTATGCTCTGTATGATAGCTCTTTTATAAAAAGTATTGAGGTTGGCACTACCAAAGGATTACAACAAATACATGCCTACTTGTTTGGTGGTCTGTATGATTATGCAGGACAAATCAGACAAAAAAACATTTCAAAAGGAGGATTTCAATTTGCGGTTTCTCACTTTCTTGACAAAACTCTTAAAAATATTGAATCAATGCCGGAAACTACTTTTGATGAAATAGTTGAAAAGTATGTTGAAATGAATATTGCTCACCCTTTCATGGAAGGGAATGGAAGAAGTGCAAGGATTTGGTTGGATTTGATATTCAAAAAACGGATTAATAAATGCGTGGACTGGAGTAAAATAAGTAAATCGGATTACATGAATGCAATGATGTTAAGTCCAACCAAAAGTAGTGTGTTAAAATCACTTTTGGAAGGAGCTCTTACTAGTAAAATAAGCGACCGCGAAACGTTTATAAAAGGGATTGATTACTCGTATTACTATGAGGAAAATGATTAATTGGAGAACGAATAAATATAACACAACGAACCGCCAATCGAGTAGGCGGCTGACGGACTAATAGCCCGCCAGTGCACCTTCACCCTGTGAAATAATTTTTGCAAAGCAAAAATTGTTTACCATTTAAATTTAGATATTAAATGGTATCATGGTGTGTCAAAGTGCTTCTTCTTCGTCAAAAAGCTGAATTTTAGGCAATACTTATCCTGTCTTCATAAAAATAATGCGTTTAACAACTCCTTTCATACCCCGTGCTGCATTTTTTCGATTGCTCCCGAAAATCCATTTATAAACGCTCAATTTAATTTTGTTATGTGCCTGTTTTTTATATATTTGCATAAACCAAAAAAGATATTATGTTTGTTTATGCCCAAATATTGCCTACAACGACAATTGGCGTTGTAGAATTGTTTGGGCTCCATGCTGAAAAAAACAAAATAAACGAAACAATATTTCGAATATTTCGTTTATATTTGTATAGTACATTTAAAACTAAAAGCTATGAATTATATTGAGGACATAAAAAGACCTTCCAAGGAGGAGCAAAAAACAGCAATGGAGTCATATGATGCCTTCGCTTCTATGATAGATCAATTACATTCAGAAAATCCTGAGATTGAAATAGAAGAAACTAAAGAAAAGATAAAAATTCCTTTGATTGCATTAAAATTATTGGCAAAAATATTAAAAGAAACTAGTAAAGGAAAACCTATCTCAATTGTACCGATTGCTACTGAAATGACAACACAGGCAGCAGCAGAACTTTTAGGTTGTTCAAGACCTCATTTAGTGAAATTATTAGAAGAAGGTAAGATTTCATTTACCAAAGTTGGCAAACATAGAAGGATACGCTATGAAGATGTCATAAATTATAAAAAGAAAATGAAAGCTGAACAGAAACGTCTTTTAATTGAGATAATGAAGTCTGACGAAGAAACTGGATTATATGATACATAGTGTCCGCTTTACATGTGTATTGGATACTAATGTAATTTATCCAATTGACATACGAGATTTATTATTTTGGTTTGCTCACTATGATTTGTTTACCCCAAAATGGAGTAAGCATATATTTGACGAATGGATCGATGTTATGATGAGAAAGGGTGTTTCAAAAGAGGAAGTCGATAAAAGAGTAATGAAAGCAAATATGGCATTTCCAGATGCTTTAGTTGAGAATTATGAGTCCTTAATTGATGGATTGCAATTACCTGATCCAAAAGATCGTCATGTATTAGCTGCTGCAATAAAAATAAATGCTAATACAATAGTTACAAATAATTTAAAAGATTTTCCCAAAGATTATTTGAGCAATTTTGGATTAACTGCCAAAAGTGTTGATGATTTTATTACAGATACAATTGACTTGAATCAAAGTATTGCAATTGATGCATTTAAAGATATGGTATTAAACCGAACAAATCCTGATTTAGATGAATTTCAAATATTAGATATATTGAGACGAAACGGACTGAAAGATTCAGCAAATTACTTACATTCATTGATATAATGCACGACAGCCCAATCGAGGTAGGCGGCTGACGGACTAATAGCCCGCCAGTGCACCTTCACCCCGTGAAATAATTTTTGCAAAGCAAAAATTGCGTCGCATTTCACGGGGTAAACACCACTCAGCGTACCGCCCGGTACTGAGCGGTTCATCGAGACAAGGTTAGCTTAACTGAATCATAGGATTTAGTTGAGCATAA
>CAZJWE010000307.1:0-3159 GCA_964549265.1 uncultured Bacteroidales bacterium
ATTTTGTATAAACCAAATTCGGAGCCCAAAAGAGTTGAAAGTTGAAAGTTGAAAGTTGAAAGTTGAAAGCGAAGTGCTGTAAGTCTATTGGTATAATCACACCCAAACCCATGCCCACACTCCAATTAACAATTAACAATCACCCATCTTACTGCTTCTCCACAACACTCCGCCACACCCGTTGCTTTCTGCCTTCCTCTTTCACGGCCACGTGCACAACATAATGCCCCGGGGCAATCCTCGAAACATCTAAGCGGGCAGGGTTGCCGGAGATATGCGTTTGCAGTGCTTGCCTGCCGTCCATTGTGTAGAGGGTGGCTGTGGCTTGTTGTGCATTGCCGGGGATGGTAATCTCTAAGAAGTTGTGGCACGGATTCGGGTGCAGGGATAAAGGAGAAGGTTGTAAATAAAGGATCCGTTCGCCCGGGCCGGAATTGGTATCTGTCTCATCCACGTCTGTGATATAGATATACAGCTCCATGGTGTCGCGCAGGGCGCCGTCTGTTACTTCAAACCGGCAATGGGCTGATGTCATACGCTCATAATCAAACACAGCGGTATCGGCAATGCGTACTTCGCGGGCATGGAATGACAGGGCACTGTCTGTCACCCCTTCCAACATTGTATAGCGCAACGACTGCTCATTGTCGGGGTCTGTGGCCGACACGGTATATATCAGGGTGTCTGGTGCCGGGTTTTCTGCAATGGTAATGGTATCTGCGGCAGTAGAAAAAGCGGGCGGCTCGTTCACATCTGTGATGTGGATATAAATCACTGCCGTGTCGTGCATGGCGGGCTGGCCGTTGTCAGACACAATGAGTTGACGTGTATATAAGTTTACGGTTTCATAATCCAGTGTTGCACTATCTGTCAGGTAAACAATGCCTGTGTGTTCTTCAATACCAAACAGCCCCGAATCGGCATCGGGCATGTAGAACGAGAGCGCCTGCCCTGTGTCAATATCTGTGGCATGGATGGTATCAATGACTATGCCGCTGGAATGCTCAGGAATCATCCATGTGTACGATACACTGTCTGTCACCGGTGGGTCATTCACGGGCAGAACGGTAATAATGAGTGTATCAGTAGCGGTACCGCCCATGCCGTCGGTGGCATAAATAATCAGGGTGTCCTTTCCGTGCTTGTCGGGTTTAGAAAACAACAGGAGGGTATCATGCAGCATGTGTGCAGATAGGATAGTGGTATCTATGGGTTGCTCCAGGCCGTATGCCAGCCATTCATTGCCTAAGTAGTAAGAAAAGGCGGTATCTGTGGAAAACAGGGTGTCTGCGCCAAAATCTTCTTCAAGTGTGATGTCCGCCAGGCTGTTTGCACGTGCAGGAGTGGCGGCCGGCGCATGAAACTCGTAAGCCCCTATGTCAATGGTATCATTGCTGATCCGGGCATTTCCAAGCAGGTCTTTCGCAGGCAGCTCCAGGCCTGTAGTATCCGGTGTGCCGGCATTAATGCATGGCGATCCCGGAGCCAGCCTGTAGCTCTGTCCAGGGATAGCAAACCCCGGCGTAGTGTCTGTGTTATGCGTGTATGTGCAGGTATAATCCCCTGAAAAACCGGAAGTGTCGCCTTGTACTATGCAGTGGAAAATGGTTATCTCTAATGACCACTCATTAGCCATATTATTAGGTGCTTTATTCCCGTAAATGATGGAGTTATGCATATCAATGTTGCATGCAGAAAATAAAATACCACCTGCAGTAACAGCCTGATTATTAACAATTGTATTATTAATGAAATACGATTTATTATAATAGTTATCCATAAACACTCCGCCGCCTTTACTATCTGAAACATTATGTGCAATTAAATTACCTGTCAGGGTATGGTTTGCCGATTCGAAAATATAAAGCCCCCCCCCGTCCAGTTTACTGTAATTATGGGTAATGGTATTGTTGATCAGGGTTCCTTTGCCATCCAGGTAAATGCCCCCTCCCTCATCCGAATTGGTGTTATACCGGATGGTATTGCCTTCAATATATGGGTGTGAGGTTTGGAAATTCAGCCCCCCACCTGAATTATGTTCTATGATATTGTTGATGATCTTTGGATATCCCGGGTTTGTATTACTGCTAAAAATGGCACCTCCTGATCCACTGTTATTATGAATGAATTGATTGTTTTGAACTATTTGATTTGAACCATTGCCTAAATCCAGAGCACCCCCCGTGGATTTAGCATAATTCTTGATAAAAACACAATTTTTTATATCCACATTTGCTTTAGATAAACTGATCCCTCCTCCGGTTAAATATGCCTTGTTTTTTCTGAATACACAACTGTCTATAATCACGTCAGAAAATTCGTGGATCCATATAGCACCGCCATTGTAATGATGCATTTTCGGTGCATGGTGGGGTTCCTTAATAATGGCCCGGCTGTGCTCAAAGATGCAGTGGATGAATTCAGAAGTGCTGTTGGTAGAGCTCCCGGCATTAATATACCGGATGCCATGCCATCCTTCTACTGTGTCTGCAGCAGTAAATAACACCGGTTCCGATTCTTTGCCATGCGCTGTTACCGTGCCTTTCACATCCCAAAAATAATATCCGCGGAATTCTACCCGCGTCCCTGGGTAAATGATCAGTTGGGCCCCGCTTTCAATCCGCACATCCCCGTCAACATACAAGGTGTCAACAGATACCAGGTTCATCACCGCATCCACCGAATCGGGCAGGATATACGAGACAGCCCGCCCCGGATTCCCGTACATTAAAACCATTATAACTGCTATTAAAATCTTCATCCCTGTATTACGGATATGTGTATTCATAATCATTGTTATTTAAAATTTAAAAACAAACTTAACAAATAAAAACAATTTACGCAAAATGCAATACTGTAAATTTAGGGAAAAGAATTTAGAAAGCTGAAAGCCGGCTTAGTGCTAAATCATTAAATTTGGATATTTTTTGGAAAGAATTCAGAATTCAGGAGTCAGAAACCAGAATGGATGGGAAAGATGCCTCAATCACCCCTTCTAACTTCTATAATTCTAAAAAAAACTGAAAGCGAAGTACTGCAAAAACTCATGGGTATTCAATAATTCAACACAACATCACAAACCCATGACAAAAATATAGCACAACCATTTTGGGGGAATCTCGTGCATGAGACTCCGCAGCCGGGCACCCATCCGGTGAA
>CAZJWE010000308.1:0-3153 GCA_964549265.1 uncultured Bacteroidales bacterium
ACTGCGCTTTTTGGGGCTGCGCAAGCCTCGTTATCGAACATTATGATCCAAACACTTGAGTTTATAGACAGACACTAATTAGTGCCTGTCCATAAATTAAAGTGGATCATAATGATTAATAACGAGACACCCATGCTCATCCACTCAACAAATAAACAACTCATTTAGATGAGCAATATAAAAAAACTATATAAAAAAGGAGGAATATGGAAGTATTAAAAATAAAACAGACCGAAGAATTTCCTGCCATTACATTGGATAAGGAAAATGGTGTTTTTTGTATCAAGGGGGAGTCAACTCCTGAAAATGCCGGACGGTTTTTTGACCCCATTATTAACTGGTTTAAAACATATCAGGAAAATCCAAATGAGAAAACAGTCCTGGAATTTAAATTTAAATATTATAATACGGCCACAACATACATGATATATGAAATATTAAAAATCATGAAACGTTTAGAAGAAGGAGGAAAAGAAGTCATGATTAACTGGTATTACCAGGAAACAGATGAAGAAATCATTGACCAGGGAATGGAATTTTCAGAACTTATTGATATGAAATTCAATTTTATCCCTGTTGAAAAAATTTGAAAAATAAATTTAAACACAATATTGGATTAGACAGGGCCTCGCAAAATCAAAAAATTGTTACCCATTTCAAAAGTATCAATAACCATTCTTTTTTATAAATTTGTATTTTCAAATTTAAATCAATATCATTTTGAAAATTCTTGTTGTTCTTATTTGTTTGCTGAATGTCAACATAATGATTGCTCAAAGCGATGATTATGGAAATATTTTCAAGGCCATTGAAGAAGATTACAACAGCGATATACAGCTGTCAGGCAATGAAGAGGTTAATGAGCTTTTACAAAAGCGTATTGAGATCAATAAAAACAAAGAGACTATATCAGGATGGCGCATCAGGATATATTCTGATATCGGAAAGGATGCACGCAGCAGTTCATTGAGAATTAAAAATGATTTTTTGGATAAATATTATGATATTCCTGTTTACAGAGAATACAGATCACCCTATTTTAAAGTATACATAGGCGACTTTAGAACCAAAACAGAAGCGTATAAAGTGCTTAAAGAAATAAAACAAGATTATCCCACAGCATTTATAGTGTATACGAATATTAATTTTCCCCAATTATAAATAAGTCATAATTTAACCCCGGGAATGAGTGACCAAATAAAACACGAATGTGGTATTGCAATGGTTAGGTTGTTAAAACCCCTTGAATATTACCAGTTTAAATATGGTTCATGGAAATATGGACTGGAAAAAATGTACCTGCTTATGGAAAAACAACATAACAGGGGACAAGACGGAGCAGGACTGGCAAGCCTCAAACTTGACTGTGCAGCCGGGAACAAATATTTATCACGCCATCGGAGTGCAGATACAAATCCGATTAACCAAATATTTAAAAAAATATATCGTCATTTTTCATCCAAAGAAGTTGGCAAATCAGAATATTTAAAAGACATTGCATGGGTTAAAGACAATCTCCCGTTTGCAGGCAATCTGTATCTCGGGCACCTTCGTTACGGAACATTTGGAACAAACAGTAAATCCAATGTACATCCTGTCATGCGCGAGAACAACTGGAGGACAAGAAGCCTGGTGTTGGCAGGGAATTTCAACCTAACCAATATGGAAAAGATATTTCAACGGTTAGTGATGCTCGGGCAACATCCCAAAGAATTTTCAGATACCACCACCATGCTTGAAAATATCGGCCATTTTTTAGACGTCGAAAACCAACAGTTATTTGACAAATATAAACGCAATCAATACAGTAACCAAAAAATTACTGCATTGATAGAGGATGAATTAAGCATTCAGAGCATCCTGCGTGAATCCAGTAAAAAATGGGATGGTGGTTATGTCATTGCAGGAATGGTAGGACATGGAGATGCTTTTGTTTGCCGTGATCCATGGGGAATCAGGCCATGCTATTACTATCAGGATGATGAAGTGGTTGTGGCTACTTCTGAACGCCCTCCAATTCAAACTGTTATGAATGTTGCAGGGGAAGAAATTCATGAATTGAAACCAGGACATGCACTGATTATTAAAAAAAACGGACTGGTTTCTGAAGAAATGGTGAGGCCACCAAAAGAAAAAAAATCGTGCTCATTTGAACGAATTTATTTTTCAAGAGGAAGCGATTTTGAAATATATGAAGAAAGAAAAAAACTCGGAAAACTTTTAACCCCTTATGTATTAGAAAGTATTGATCATGACCTTGAAAATTCGGTTTTTTCATATATCCCAAATACCGCAGAAACAGCTTATTATGGCCTCGTAAAAGGACTGGAAGAACACATGGCGGAAGAAAAGATTAAATTTCTGAGAGAAAACAATGGAAAACAACTAAGCCATGATGAATTAAAGCGCCTGATCACAGCAAAACCAAGAGTCGAAAAAACAACCCTTAAAGATGTTAAACTAAGGACCTTTATATCTGAAGATAAGGGCAGGGGCGACCTTGTTGCCCACGTATACGACATCACCTATAATACCATTAAAAAAGGAAAAGATAATTTAGTCGTCCTGGATGACTCCATTGTGAGAGGCACAACTTTGCAAAAAAGCATACTGAAAATATTAGACCGACTCGGACCTAAGAAGATAGTTGTTGCATCATCTGCTCCACAAATACGATACCCCGACTGTTATGGAATTGACATGGCCAAACTCGGAGATTTTATCGCTTTTCGTGCAGCCATCGAACTGCTTAAAGATAAAGGCAAGGAATCCATTATCAACAAAGTGTATAAAAGTTGTAAAAATCAACTCAACAAACCCCTGGAAGAAATCAGCAATTGTGTAAAAGAAATTTATGCCCCGTTTACCGCAGTTGAAATATCCCGTAAAATCAGCCAAATGTTATCGCATAAAAGCAATATCAATGCAGAAGTGCAAATCGTATATCAAAGCATTGAAAATTTACACGCTGCTTGTCCTGATAATAAAGGAGACTGGTATTTTACAGGAGATTATCCTACCCCCGGCGGAAATAAAGTCGTTACAACGGCTTTTATTAATTTTATTGAAGGAAAAGATGTGCGGGCCTATTAATTATTTTGGTTCTACAATGAATTTAATGGTAATTTGCGATTTATTTATGGGGGTTGGAAA
>CAZJWE010000309.1:0-3147 GCA_964549265.1 uncultured Bacteroidales bacterium
TTTTATTGATGATGTTAGGTTGTAATGTCTGTAGCGAGGACGCTACGGACAGCGGGGGGTTGCCAAGGCAGGCTTATAAATAGAAAAACCTTTTGGGCACAAGTCAAAAAGACTTGCGCCATAGGGGGTTCGTATAAGGCTATTTAACTTCAAACGTATACAAATAAACCCCATCATTACACTTTATAAGGGCGGCTGTCTTATTGCCTTCTCCTTGTTCAGCAAAAATAAATTCGGGATTACAAAATTCGTAACCTAAACAGCTAGTACAAAACTCATTATCTGACCATAAATAACCTGCAAGCTTTCCTGTATACTTATTATAAGCATAAATTTCCGAGACATCTTCTCCACCATATAAATAGCCAATCAGGTAATCCCCAACTAGTCCTACAATCCAAATATCACTGCTATTGCTCCATATTAGCTTACCTGTTTTTTTATCAATAGCGCATTGATTAGATGTGTAAATTCTGGTTTCATCTATAAAGAACTTATTAAAATCGCCTTTTATTCTCCAAATAGCCTCACTTTTTTGAAGGTCTATTGCGATTAATTCATTTCCGTTTGTTTTTAAGTATAGGTATTCTTCATCTTCTTTTACTTCCGATATACTTATCGAATTTGAAGAACTTAGCTTGAAAAGTTCCTTCCCGGTCTTATTGTCTATGATTAGATCACCTACTACGCTCACCTGTTTTGCTGAATGAACCGATGCATAATCTTTTTGTTTCTTCCAAAGTGTATCACCCGTTGCTGCATCAACCGAAACTAAATAATTAACTATTTTAGAAGGGTGTTCTCCAAACATTGATTTATAAATATCATTAACAGTATATTCCTTTTTTGAATACTTATTTACAATATACCCGGAGTGATGTAGATTATTTTCGTCCGTAATCTCATTAACAGATTCTAAGTCATAAACACTTCTCTTATTATTCAAATTAATATAAATACTCCCTTTGGCGATTGTTGGAGATTGATAAACAGGAATATAATCAACTTCATAAGAAGTTTTATTGTTACTCTTTACTTTTATAATATCATTAAAGCTTAACATACCGTCAGGTATTGGAACTTCCTTTTGACCTTCTGGTAATTTTAATATTTCTGTCTTATCAATGTCGATAATAGAATATGACTGACAAAAACCGTGATAGCTAAAAAACAATAACAACAGGCTACACAGCCCTATTATTCGTGTTATATTTTTATTAATAATCATAATCACCTCCATTTTTATTTTTAAATGAGTTTAGGTAGTCTTTTATATCCTGCATTTCAATACCATGTACTGCTGTTTGATATGGTCTATCAGCAGTACCTGCTTGTTTTCGCAATTCAAAATGCATGATATCTTTTGTGCTGTAATAACTTCCTCCCCACATTAATCTCATTTCCACATTGTTCAACGTAATCTTAGTTTGTATTATAGCTTTTACCATAGATTCATCGAGGCTACAAAAACCATTTTCAAAGAGTGTGCCGCCCATATAGCTATTTCTTCCATCGGTCTCATCTTTCAATTTTTGTGGGAAACCTTCAATTTCAGCACCGAGTATATTCTTTTTCTCATTGAATTTGGTTACAAACTGCGTTAAATGGCTTTGATAACCCGAACCAAATGAAATAGAAGATAGATTGTTTTTTAATGTATTAATTCCGTCATTCCAAGCAGTGCCGGAAGTTGTTGGCAATTCTGCAATACTCTCTAAATAAGTGATAATTGAATTAGATTTTGTTTTATAATCGATAATAAAGGAATATAGTTGCTCATAATTATTGCCCATATCATAATTAATAAACAATCCCCCTTTTGAAGCATCAAACAATAGTTTTAGTTCATCTAATCCCGTTTTATACAGTTCAAAGAAATTGCTTGTAGCTTCAATATCATCTAGTAGGCTCTGTTTTTGTGCTTCAAGTTCACTCTGTAAAATATTGGTGTTACTCACAATAAAGCCTTCTATTGTTGATGATACACCTGAAATTAAATTGTTAAATTCAGTTGATTTATCTGTATTTATTAAACTGGTTTTCTCCGAGTAGTCTGCAATGTTTTTATATATGGTTTTTAACTCCTCTATATCACTAATATCAAAATCGTTACCTTCTATTCTTTCCAGAAAATCATCACTTGCTTGTTTTATTTCATCTGCACCATTACCTGAGAATACGCTATAGGTTTTATACCGCATTTTCTTTCCTGTTACAATCTGGATTAGTTTATCTTGTTGTATATTTTCACTTCCCAGCCATGGATTTTTATCCTTGTCAAAATCAAATGCAAAGCCAGTACCGTGGTCACTTATGCTATTGCCAACAGAACTCATTCTTGCATAATCCTGAATAACTGGAGCAAGCGCGCAGTAATTATTGAATGTTGCTGAGTTTTGAGACCAGTTTTTACCCCTTCCCAATTCTTCTTCCAGCTTTCTTAGGAAATAAAGAAAGCGGATATTTATTGAAGGAATTTCCTGTCCTAAGAAATCTCCACTTACAAGATGCTCATTTAAATATTCTAAAGGACTTGTTTCTGTAGTATTTACACCTAATGCTTTTAATCGCGTTTTATATTGTTCTTTGCGAGCTTTGTATCTAGCCTCTGTTACATGCTGCATATCTTCTTTATGCTCGAAGCTTTCATAATCCTTTTTCCATTTTAATACAGCCCATTCATTCTCTTTCTCTGATGCTAATTTAAAATCGACATCTTTTGTAAAAAGCCACTCAACAACATTCTCAAGAGAATAATCATATTCTATTGTTACTCCTATCTTTATCGTAAATTCTGACAAGCCCTCTATTTCGGTTTCAGTTTCTCCATTATTTGATTTGCCGTTCCATTTAAAAGTATTTGTGTTTTTCAATGGTAAATCTGATGTATAAACTGTTTCTTCATCTTTTATTATCCATAAAAATGCTTTCGTAACGTCTTTATGTTCTTTTGCAATATCTTCTAATTTGGCAATACTGTATTCAATGCTTAAATCTTTCTTACCGGGTTCAAAGTCATCATTTAAACCTTCATAAGTGATTGTTAGCTCTGTTCCTTCATCCACTAACGCCCCTTCTTCTTCCCCCTGCAGCCATGCAATAATTTTCTGGGGGTCGTGTATGGCGTCCCACTGGTACTTAAACGTG
>CAZJWE010000310.1:0-3127 GCA_964549265.1 uncultured Bacteroidales bacterium
AAACTCATGGCGAGCTCCATCTGACCATTAAAAATTAAAAAATAAACAGATGAAAGATTTTTATTCTACATACGCGACCAAATCAATCAACATATTCATTGTTGTATTAAGCATGATGTTGTTTTCGTGTTCAGAGAGTTTACTGGATGAAATAGATGATAATCCGAACAATCCAGAAGAAGTTCCTGTTCAGACTCTTATTCCGAATGTCACAACCGGTGTGCCCTATTATCTCGAGGCATCGGATATTGCCTGGTATAGCTCGGTTTTTTCAGAACATCTTGCCGGAACTTACGGACGTATGTATGAATTGGACTGGCGTAGCGGCATCAATTCAAAACTTTCGGAAAATGCATGGCTGAACCTCTATACCAGTACATTAAAAAATCTGAAAACAATTATTGACCGGGCATCAGAAGGAGGAGAAGAAGAAGGCAATTATCAATACAAAGGAATTGCACAGGTTCTTTATGCATATACCTTTTCAGCAACAACAGATTTATTTGGGAGAATCCCATACAGTGAAGCATTGAAAGGCAAGGAGAATCGGCAGCCTAAATATGATAAACAAGAAGATATTTATAATGATTTGCAACGGATATTGGATTCAGCGATTGTAAACCTGGATAAAACATCTATCCAAACACCAGGAGAGGAAGATTTTATTTATCAAGGGGATACTGAAAAGTGGGAAAAAGCTGCCTGGGCATTGAAAGCCCGTCTTTATAACCATTTGAGCAAGAGAGACCCTCAAAATTCTGCAACAAAAGCATTGCAGTGCATCCAAAATGCCTTTGAAAGCCAAAGTGATGAAATGAATTTTGATCAATGGAGCGGCTCAGAGGATATCTCTCATCAAAATCCCTGGTACAGGATGAGAAATGCATTTTCTATCAGCAAAACATTGTACGATTTATTAAACCAGAGTGGTGATCCCCGTAAATCGAAAATGTTGACCCGGTCCTATGACTCCAATGCTTATGTGCCTGCATTAAACGGAAATGCAGAATTGGATGTAAACAGTTCAAAATATTCAAACATATCACACAATGTTTTACAACCCAACACTCCGGTTCCTTTGATCTCTTATGTAGAGTTACTTTTCATTAAGGCTGAATGCAATTTAAGGCTGGGGAGTTATGATGTGGCATTCATGTCGTATCAACAAGCCATTTCACAAGACTTACAGGATTATGAAATATCCCTTGATTCTGCGTTAAACAATGATACCTTTTTTGATAATGTATTGGCTATGGCGCCCCAAAATTTGACCCTGCACGATATCATTACCCAAAAATACATTGCATTATGGCCATTTCAGTCCATTGAAGTATATACCGATTGGCGCAGGACAGGCATCCCGGCTTTACAAAATCCGCTTGGCGAACCTCCACGGAGATTTCCTTATCCGCAAAATGAGATCAGTACCAATGGTAATAATGTGCCCGATGTTCAGATTACTGATGGAGTTTGGTGGGATGATGGAACGGAAGACTAACATTCATATGTTGCCCGACTCTTTGGATTGTTCGGATTTAACTTTTTCTGTATTGTATTCATCAATCAATTCCTGGAAAATTTTTTCTACCGTAGATATTTTATGAACCCTCCCGGCATTTGATCCGGTAAAAACAAAGCCATTTGAGAGATTTCCGGTATATGCAGCCAAAAGTGCTTCTGCTATACAAAATGAAGTGGTTTTTGGATCACATGTTTTAATACAATTATACTTGCAAAAGGAAGGCCTTCTTTTTCCTTCATTTGCTTCACGAAGGAAGTTGTTATAAATAGCTCTGCCAGGCAATCCGACAGGACTTTTAATGATTTTTATGTCATCGTCTGATGCATTTATAATGGCATTTTTGAATTCAGAAGATGCATCACATTCTTCAGTAGCAATAAACCGTGTGCCCAATTGCACAGCTGAAGCTCCTTGTTTCATGATGTGAAACATCTCATTCCCGGTATAAATGCCACCTGAAGCAATTACAGGGATATTTTTCTTGTACTTTTCCTGTATTTCGTTTGTTATTTCCAGTACACCGGATAAAAGTTTTTCTAAAGTGTTATTTTTATTTTCAATATCATGATACTTAAACCCTAAATGCCCACCAGCTTTGGGGCCTTCAACGACAAAGGCATCAGGTAAATAGTTGTGGTTTTGTTTCCACTTATTGCATATAATCGAAGCTGCACGTGCAGATGATATAATAGGAACCAGTTTTGTCCGGCTTTCTTTCTTTAAATATTTTGGTAAATCAAGAGGAAGCCCGGCTCCTGAAAAAATAATGTCAATGCCTTCTTCAATAGACGTACGAACCATGTCAGAAAAATTAGAAAGCACCATCATTATATTCACTCCCAGTACACCGGTTGTCTTTTGACGTGCTTTTCTGATTTCACGGCGTACCGCATCAATATTATTTTGTTTATGTCCGAAGTCTCCCTTGTTAGAGGTGAGTCCTATTTCAACAGTTGAAATAACACCTACACCACCCATGTTTGCCACTGCTGAGGCAAGCCCGGACAATGAAATACCAATACCCATTCCTCCCTGTATGATTGGAATGGGTATGTTGATATTGCCAATACTTAATGGGGTCAAATTAAATATTTTGTGTTACGTTTATTGCAATAGTACCTTTTTCAGTTTCTTTGGTTTCAAAACTGACTTCTTGTTCAGGTTGCAAAGATTGGTTTGAATCAATAATTCCTGTTCTGTGAACAAAAATATCATCACTGTTTTCAGTAGTAATGAAACCATATCCTTTGATTTCATTATACCATTTGACTTTTCCTTTTTCCATTATTTCCTGGGTCTTGCTTCATTTACTACCAATTCCCTGTCATCAAAAGATGCGCCATTGAGCTCATTAATTGCTTTGTTTGCATCTTCATCGTTTTCCATAGTAACAAAACCAAATCCCCGGCTTTTACCACTATATTTGTCTGTAATAATTTTAGCAGAGCTTACTTCTCCGTAATCTTCAAAAATTTCTTTAAGTTCATTTTCTTTTACCCTAAAGTTAAGGTTTCCTACATAAATGTTCATTGTAAATTAATTTAAATTGTGTTTAATTTTAATAATACGGTAGTGTAGTCATTTGTCAATTCCCATGTATCCAAT
>CAZJWE010000311.1:0-3095 GCA_964549265.1 uncultured Bacteroidales bacterium
ATATTTTGAATCTTTTTCAAAGAAAACACCTTTTGTTTCAAAAGAGAGATTAATATCTTTTGAGGTGTTATTTGTTAAATCGATAGTTACTTTATCGAAAACGTATTTGTCAATTGAGAACGCAGCTTTTTGCATTTGATAAGTTTTTATAATTAAAAAAACCCGAAGTGAACTCCGGGTTTAAGTTATTTTCAATAAAATGAATTCCAATGTCATGTAAATCTTCCAAATGTACTTTATAATACTTTTGTGAATAAAACAGAAATTCGTCCACAGTTGGACCCATGCTATCATATTCTTCCGTAGCCGCCCAATCTGTCATTACCTTATCCTGAGCAGTATTCTCAAAATAGGCTTTCAACTCTTCATAAAAATCATTTGTTTTCATATGTTTATAATTTGATTTTTAAAGGTCATATGAAGCTCGCCATGAGTTTAACCTATTGACTTTGAGTAAACCAAGTAGCTTTTTAATAATCATGCGGGTGTGTGTCAAAAAAATTGTCATGGCTCGGTTCATCATGCTTCATTTTTATATGACAAAAATATTAAACTCTATTAAATATACAATATTTTTTACAATTAATTTCATTTTCTCACAATTTTTATTGTTATAACAATCATTCTCAGGTGTTTGTTTAAATGGCATACAACACATCTACAATGACATGTTGTTTATGCCTATTATATAAACATTTCTTCACGGTCATAACTCATTGATATAACCCCGTAGAATACTATTCAACGGGGTAAACGATCATATAGCAAATTCTGCTATATTCCGTTATCTGTTTATTTTAAAAAATTATTCTCTTCAAATATAAAAATATAAAAAATAAATGAAATACAATAGCTCAACCAGAAAAAATTAGTCTTTTGGTGGGTTGGATAACAAAAAAATAAGCCGGAAAAAAGTATTCAAATCACTGTAGCTCTTTAACCGGGTATCGTCCAACAAAAGGGCAAAATCAATAGCGTGTATAAGCTGTCGTGCTTCGTGGAAGGGTATTACACCACGCTATTTATTCCGCCCTTAGTGTTTGGCTTTGTTGTTAATGTCCTTCCAATATTCTTATTAAATCTTCATTAATATAAAAAACTTCTGCTCCGTCTTTTCTTGGTGTTAAAATCTTATATTCAACCAATTCATTCATATATTTTGTTAATGTTGTTCTTGAAGTTTTTCCTATAATTTCCCCAATAAGACTTGGTTTAATGTATGGTTGACCGAATATCACTTCATTGATTTCCTTATTATACCATTTTATCTTTTTCTTTGCATATTCCAAGGTTGATTCCATTTGAGATAATATCTCATTGATTCTTGTATTCGTAAGTATAGAAGTCTTTTCGGTTGCTTCTAACATAAAATCAATCCATGATTCCCAAGAATTTCGCTGCGTTACTGCACCAAGCTTGAAATAATAGTCTTCTTTGTTTAAAATTATAAATTTTGACATATAAAGAACAGGTTGACACAACAATCCTTTGCTAAATAAATATAAAAGATTTAAAATTCTGCCTGTTCGACCATTACCATCTTGAAATGGATGGATTGCTTCGAACTGATAATGTGCTATACACATTTTTAATAAAGGGTCGGTAGGATATTTCTCATCATTATTTAAATATTCCACCAAATTATCCATCATTTTTTCAATCAATTCTTCTCCTCTTGGAGGTGTGTATATAATTTCTCCAGAACGAAATTCACTTTCGCCCCTTTTAATTACAGCTTGTGCTTGTGGCGGTCTATAACCTGAATTAGTTTCTTTTATTTGGTTAAATATCTGTTTAATTAAATTCGTGTCAATTGTCTGATTTTCCTGTAATTCTTTGTAACCAGCCCAAAGAGCTTCTCTGTATTTTAATACTTCTTTCGTTGCTGGATTTATTTTTGTTTCCTTGTATGTGTCAGAAATTGCTTTGTATAATTCATCTTCTGTTGTAAAAATATTTTCAATCTCTGTTGAAGTTTTTGCCTCTTGTAAAGCTAACGTATTTATGAGCATTAGTGGATTTGGAAGTCGATTTAGATTTCCATTTACGGTCGCCAAGGCTCTTGAAGCCAAAACAAGTCGTTTTAAAATAACTGGATTATTGTCAATATCCTCCTTCGGAGGCAATAGAGGCAATTCATTGTAAGGTTTTTGTCTATCAAAATTTTTCATTTTCAAATGTTCAGATTTTTCAAATTAATGAACAAAACACAAATGTATGTCTAATTTTTGAAACACTCACCAAGTCTGTTCAATTATTTCACATTTCTGAACATTATAAGCTTTCTAAATAGAAAAATGAACATTAAATCAATATATGTCCAGTTTTTATAATATTATGAACATTCACAATGTTCCCTTCAATAAAGCTTAACAATTTTGCAAATTCACTATTGATCAAATTTCCTGATTTGATCCATATAATTTTTGGTGGACTCCCCCAAAACAAACTTATTTCAAAATAATCTTGATCGTATGTAACTATGGTAAAATCATTTTTTTTTGCATATTCCCAAATATCAGTATCTTCGGTATCACTTAAACCGCAATCCGAAACATGTCTGCATTTTGGAAAATCTTTTATAAGCTTTTTCTTTACCCTAAAGGAAATGTTCTGATCTAGCAAAAGGTTCATGAAGCAAGTAATGATTTGTGTTCACGATCTGCAGCATAGGCTAAACATGCTTTTATATCTTCTTCCGTTAATTCTGGGAAATCATGAATTATTTCTTTAAAAGTCATTCCTCTTGACAACCAACCCAGCACGTCGTAAACAGATATTCTTGTATCACGTACACAAGGTTTTCCAAATCTCTTTTTGGGATTCCTTTTTATTATATTTCTGTAGTCAACCATTTTGTCTAGTTTTATACAAATTTAACAAATTTTCTTACTTAAAACAATTATTGATTTCATTGGTCACGAGTTTTTTCATCGTATGTTGCCCAAACGTTGGCGGTATGGCCAGTAAGGGGTTGCGGGCGAATCACCTAACAAGGTACACGAAAAGATGAAGCGGGCTACAAACATTGAATTTACTACTATTTCGCCTATTTTGTATATACATTGTGTGTGCCCAGCATGAGCGTGTACACA
>CAZJWE010000312.1:0-3079 GCA_964549265.1 uncultured Bacteroidales bacterium
TTAGTTGGC
The DNA here is from genome assembly GCA_964549265.1 of uncultured Bacteroidales bacterium. Classification (GTDB taxonomy): domain Bacteria; phylum Bacteroidota; class Bacteroidia; order Bacteroidales; family JBBRXJ01; genus CAYMKE01. The sequence goes on from CAZJWE010000312.1 coordinate 10, forward strand.
TTTCAGTGAAAGGAAGGTCGAAATCCATGAGGTAGTCAGTACCTCCATTATCCATTTTCAAAAAACCTGAATTGGGGTAACGTGCCTTGGTCAACAAGGTATTCTCGCGGTATAAATACCCGATTTTTTCATTAAAAACCGCGCTTGCAATATTGTCTTCCACATTGAAATCATCTATTAACTTCCCACCGGATATCACTGGTTTTTCACCCTCGCCATAAGAAGTAATTTGTATTGGGGATTTTTTGCCCCCTTGTTGTTTTATGATCAATGTTCCGATAAAAACGTCCCCCGACCTGAAATATACATTATCCCCCGGGCGTAGGTTGATTTTGTTGATCCGCTCAATAGTCCTGAACGCTGTTTTGGGTGAAGTGCCCTTGTGATCGTCATCCCCATCGTTTGAGATATAATAATCGGTTGCCTGTAAATTAATTGCAGCAAGTGAAAATAGGACGAAAGCTAATAATAATTTTGGTTTCATTTTTTTTATATTAAATGATACATTCTTTACAAAATTAAGTGATAATCCTTTATGTCCTCTGTATTTTTTAGACTATTTTTAGCACAAATAAGACATAAATATGGGATATACAAGGGTAAAACAAACAGATGTATTTCAGGATGACGGCTTTCCGTTTTCCATAAATAAAGGGTTTTTGAATGAAGATTGCAGAATGCATTCGCATGAATTCAAAGAGCTTTTTATAATAACGAAAGGGTCATCAATACACAAAACCAATAGTGTGGGCCAAAATATTTTTTATATTAACCAAAATTTGTAACTTTGATAAGTTAAAGCATATAAAGTTTTATTTATTATATTTGTTCCCGTAGGGTTTTCAGAGTTTATCATATACTGCTTTAAATTTTTTTGCATTATCCCGATAGTGCTGCAAAAATTTTCATTGTCTATGAAAAACTCTGAAAATTTTGATGCGAAGGAATTATTAGAAGTCCCCTTTAATGCCCAAGTTGGCTTCGCCGAACTCCTTCGTCGTTGGTTCTTCGTTGTTGTTCGAATTTGAACTTTATAGAACAAACAATAAATTGAATATACTTTCTAATAAATACAATTATTATTTTGAATATTAATTTAAAAAAGGTGAGAATCATATGAACAAAAAAAATTATTTGTGGATCATGGCAATAGGATGTATGAATTTATTATTCTTTATTCCGGGATTGTCGCAATCAGACCCTCTTCCAAGCGACCCCGGAAGAGTCAGCATTGATTCAAATAGCTATGGCTACCAGGTGGTGAATGAAAATGGAGACATCTTGCGTGGAAATGCAATTTGGTTATGGAAATCCAAAATCAGCAATAACTTTTCAGATATTGCGTATGCATTTGATTCGTCTTATTACCAGGTACTTGCAGATAGCGGCGTGAACACGATACGGCTGGCTTTGTTTGATCCGTGGGCGAATTCAAACACTACAAATTATAGTAATGTTCTCGATTTTTCTGATCAGGGTGAATTAGACTGGATGTTAAAATACACAGATTCTGTAGTTAATTTTGCATCCAAATATAACATGAATGTACTAATTAATTACCATGATGTTGGAAAATATAAGGGAGAATATGGAAATCCGGACGCGAATAATATGGGGTATTTAAAAGATTTATGGACAGCAATAGCGCCTTATTATAAAGACCGGACACATGTGTTTTATGAGTTAATGAATGAACCGGCTTTTGGATGCAGTAATTTCACAAATGAGCTATTTGACAGCATTGTTGTACTTCACGATTTGGTTCGCACCATGGCCCCCGAAACCCATTTAAGTTTATTTTCATATACTGGGACAGTTGGTGTATATTGGGACGAGTCAACCATGTATACAGCAATGCAGAGATTTGAACAGCGGTATCCTGATTACATCAATTGGAATAAAGCATCTGTGGCCTTTCATCCATATGTTTCGGATAATAATCGTACTTCGGAGCCTATAGTGAAAACAATGGAGAAATATCCAATTATTAATACTGAATCTAATTTTCCATGTGATTCTGCAGTGCATGCAAAGGTAATAAATGCAGATAAAGAATGTATGACATTAGATAATGAAGTATTTATTAATCAAACAATGGAACGGTTGGGCATTAGCTGGCTTCAACATAAATCAAATGGGTGGGATCATTTTAATAACAACTGGCCGCTCATATTAAAAGATGCCAGGGAGAAAGGGTATATTTGGTTTGGAGATTATAATGTTTATCAAATCAATAAAACAGCAGAAAATGGGTATATAATGCCTCTTAATGACAGTCTACGGGCAGAAGCAAATGCTATGATTGATTTTACAGCCTACCCTGATGAAGGATACAGATTTGTGAATTGGTCAGGAGATATATCCGATTCCAATAAAACAACTTCTGTTGAGATGAACGCACCGGTCATTAACTTAACAGCTCATTTTACCCCATTGGATTCATTCAATGTCACCGTCAGCGCACCCAATGGATTCGTCCGGTTGTCTCCTTCAGGAGGGAGGTATATGGATGGGACAGAACTTAATATTTGGGTAATAGCAGACCTGGGATATGAGTTTGTTCGGTGGGAAGAAAATGATGTGCTGATTGACACCCTTGAACGACAGGATATCATAGTCACCAAAGACCTTAACCTGGTTGCCCAATTCGCAAGTACCGAGGGGATCAGCGATGCTACTGCTAATTCTCAAAAAATAACTGTCAATCCCAACCCGGTTGAAGGAGATAATATTCATATAGCACTTCATATACCAGTCAAAGATAATGTGATTATTCGTATATATGATATTACAGGAAGAGAAGTGTATGTTGGAACACAAACTGCTAATGAAATCAATATTCCAATAACAAAGCTTAAAGGATTGAAAGAAGGACTTATCATTATAGAGGTTGAAACGGATGAAAACATATACAGGAAAAAGGCACTTATTTATTAACTTATCTAAAAAGAACAACTAATTAGTGTCTGTCTATAAACTCAGGTGGTTGGATCATCTTGTTCGATAACGAGGCTTGCGCAGCCCCCAAAAGCGCAGTTTACTGTAGTAAATGAGCAATTTTGGGGCAAGC
>CAZJWE010000313.1:0-3070 GCA_964549265.1 uncultured Bacteroidales bacterium
ACATATCCCTGACAAAAATATAGCACAAACTTTTTGGGGGAATCTCGTGCATGAGGCTCCGCAGCCGGGCACCCATCCGGTGAAGACAGCGTAAAAAAAATTGACTAAATCTTCGGATTTATTAATCTTCCAATCCGGGAGACAATGGTTAAACTAAACAACCCACGCTATTTGATGGGGATTGACATCCCTTATTGCCAAAGGAACAGCATGGATTTAATAATCGGACTAGACATTGCAATAGCATCCCCTGCTCCACTTCCCGCTTCTTCATCTATATAATCGCCCGGTAAACTTACCATTTGGGTCAAAACATAAATAAATAAAATCCATTCCAATCAAATCATAGACTTATCAACATTTAACAAAGGGGGTTATTTGATTTACATAAAAACCAATGAAGGAAGTTATGCAAAGAAAATTATAAAGGAATAAAGAAGGTAAAAGGTGTGATCAAAAGTATAAGACAAACAAAAAATCTAAAATAAATTTTAAGTGCTACAACTCGTTTGAAAGCATGGATTGGCATCAATGCTGGAATTTTGTTATAAAATTAGGTTTTACTGCATATTTAGTGGAAGCCATATCCTGAGTATTCAGAATTCAGAATTCTAAAATAAACACTATTTCCACAAAAATTGCAGTAGTACCTAAAATTATGAATCTTTTTTTTCTAATAAGAATTTTGCTCTGTCTTTTAACTCGTCAATATCAAAAGGTTGCTCAAGAACGCAATCGGAGCCCAATACCTTATTCATATTCATACATTCATTTTTATCGAATATGAATTGGCCGGGAATGGCTAACACCTCTGTTTCGGGATCAATATCTTTGTACTCCATGAGAAGCCTCAGTCTTTCCAGATCAGATAAAATAACATCCATAATAATAAGATCAAAATGCATTTTTTCATATAATAGCCATGCGTCTTTCCCATCTTTTGCCGTAGTTATATTAAAATCATCCATTTCAAGGATGTCTACAAGCGTTTCCCGCATGTACTCATCCGTTTCAACAATCAATATGTTTTTGTTATCTTTAATCATAGTAATCTGATTATCTGGTATTTTTATAAAAATCCAACAATTGATCAACAAATTGTTCATTATCATAATATGGATGCGACTCATTATAAGCCAGTTCTCCATTAATGGTTTGTCTGAATGTATTGTTTTCTTCTGTTCCGGATTTCTTTTTCTGAAGATTTTTATTTTCAGGAAATTTATCGGAAAGAACCTGTTCTATCATGATATTCGAATTGTTAACCGGATTGAATTGTTTAAGAAAATTCACAATCATTACCTGTATCTTAAGTGCTTCACGGTTTTCTCTTATAATTTGTTTATTTAATGAATACCGTTCTTTCAAAATATCTGAACGTGATTCAGAATCAGATTCTTCTAAAACAGACTGAATCACCAAATCATTTTCATAAAGGGTTATAAGATTATCTCTGACTCTTTGCCTGAGGTCTTCTAATGTATGTTTTAATTGTGTAAGCATTTTTAATGAATTTTTTAATTTTTAAAATGATAAGTTATTCTTGAAATATGTATCTATAAACTCAAGTTTATACAGGTGTTTTATTTCCTACAAAATGATTATTATATACAGGAATATATGAATGTTCCAGTTTATTTTCCTGATACAGGTTATAGAACTCAATCATTTCTTCTGTAGAAAAAATATTGCGCAGAGAAATCACCAAATGGTCGGTGCCATTTAAATAGCACACGCCCCTGATAAAATCATCAAATTCATACATAATGCCTTTGGATTGTAATTTGATGTCTTTTGAAGGCACAGAAAAAAGGCCATTGTATTTATTCATCAATAAACCAAGCTTAAAATATTTAGATTTGGATATGTGATATCGTTCTACTAAAATGCATGATTCATTATTTCCATTAAAAGCTTTCATTCCGAGCTTTAATTTAGTATCAATTACTGGAAACGACTCCATCCCGTCGTCATAAAGGCACTTTACAAGAAAAGGGAGTGGCCTTTTATTATTGAACATGTCTTGTTGTATTATTTTTTGATATGGGTTTTTGGGTAATGCAATATTATACCCACCTAGCGTGAATGAATGAAATTTTTTTTTCATAGTCGTTCGTGATTTTAGGTTATACATTTATTTATATTTTAGTTATTTATTAATAATAGATCTGGTTACAAAACCAGGTTTTAATTGTTGATTAAATATTTTTTTGATTGAATTGATAAAATGTTCCCATGCGGCAGGTAACATTTTTTTGGAAGAGCCAATGTTAAGTGACAGAACATTCTTTAATGTTTTTACATTTAAATCAGTCAGGAAAAAAACATTATGAAATCTCAAAATGACCTTAAAATTCATTATTTGGATGTATAAAATTTGATATACATTTATTTTATTCTGTTCTTTTATATAAATGATTACTTTGTCTATAATGAGCCAACCTCTTTCTATTTGCATTTGTTTATATTGTGCCAAAACACTATTGCTTTTAAGTAATTGTGTTCCCTGGCCGCACAAAACGGGCTTGTATTGTTCCCTGTAAATCAATTCTTTTAATATTTTTTTCAATAATAATTTATTTTCTTCTTGAGTGGGCATCTCTTTATTGCTTTGTACTATATTAAACCCATTGGTTCCAGGATAGTGTATTATTCCAGGATGTGTCATATTTTTATGTTTTAAAGTTTTACTTTTTTATCAAAATCTTTAGTAAAAATAATGATCAATACATTAGATTTAAAGAGTAAAATCGCCTGAATGTAATTTTTGGGTTCTAATCAGGAGGGTGTTAATACGGGGTTGTTGATAATTATTAATTGTTAATGTTTTATTCTAAACTATGGTTGATAAACTAAAATACATTGTGTTTTGAGGAATCACCAGAGAAAATATAAAGTTCATAAAAACAAAGTTCAAAGAATAGGAACACAGATGACGCAGATTAAGCAGATGATCACAGAATCCCAAATAAATCTCAAATTTAAAATTCAAAACTGTTGATGCTGCATGATTACCCCAACAACTAAACACAACATCACATATCCCTGACAAAAATATAGCACAAACTTT
>CAZJWE010000314.1:0-3048 GCA_964549265.1 uncultured Bacteroidales bacterium
ATGCCACGAGTGGTTCCTTAAATGTATCTCTCTCTGCAACAAACAGCGATGAAGTATCTATTCCGTCAGATGTTACCATTTCAGCCGGTAGTAATTATGTTGATTTCATTATCACCGGTGTAAATGATGGTTCAATAGACGGAGAACAAGTAGTTAGCATCACTGCCAGTACAAGCGGTTTTCTTAGTGATTCCGATGAAGTATCTATATTGGATGATGAGTCTGATGATATATATTTTGCTGAAGACAAACCAAACCGTTGTGCATTTGGTCCGAAAGAAAATTGGGCTAATGGAGATTTTGGTATTACTGGACTGCCCGGATCAAGCAAATATAGCAATGATACATTTACCATCACGGGATATGGAAATGAAATAAATACAAATAGAAATTTATGTTATACTGGTCGTCAATTTTGTTATGCAAGAATAAATGGAGATGGTGAGATTATTGCAAAACTTGAAGGAATTTCAGGTAGTTATACAAATAAGAGCATAGGACTCATGGCCATTGATGATGAAAATGCACTTGGAGACGCGTACATTGTAACAGCATCAAAAGGCGTTTATCAGTGGCATCGTGAACATGATTACTGGCCAACAGAAGAAATTGCTCCCGAAAGCTCTAATACAACCCCTATATGGCTTCGAATAAAACGTAATGGGGCTGTGTTTTACGCCTATTATTCAACACAAGCATCCAAACCTTCTGGTGCCGAATGGATAATGCTTGATTCCCTTGATTTTTACCAGGATATTACCGGTTCCTCTAAGGCCGTTTGTGCATTCGACAATATCATGTATTTTGGTATGTTTGTGAATTCAAATTCATTAACCGATTCAGCTACTGCTCTGTTTACAAATGTTGAACTAATAGGAGATGTAATTGAATGCGATGTTGCTATCGTTGAAGCAGGCAGCAATTCGCCTGTGTGTGTAAATGATACTCTAAAATTGACGGAATCCGGTGGCGATGCAGTAAGCTGGGAATGGAGCGGCCCGAATGGATTTAACTCAATAGAACAAAATCCATTCATTCCTAATGTTACATTTTCGGATGCTGGGGTGTATAAGGTGACTATTCAGGATATAAACAACAATATGGCAGTAGACAGTATAAACGTCAGAATAGATTCCACAACAGCCTCGGAAGACGTTATCTCTGTAAAAGAAAATATGCAGGGATTCGTCATCTATCCAAATCCTGTACAAAACATTCTCAATGTAGATGGATTGGAGAATCTGCAAAAAGTCGTTATTAAAGGTTTAACAGGCAATACAATTAAACATTTGTATTCACCAGGGGTACAATACATTGATGTTTCGGATTTAAACAGTGGAGCATATATAATAATTTGCAAAACTGAGAAGTCAACGTACAGGGCCATGTTTTTAAAAGAATAAATTGCCTATGAAGTCAATTGTTTGGATCATCATGTTCGCTAACGAGGCTTGCGTAACCCCCAAAAGTGCAGTTTACTGTAAATTTTAGGGCAAGCGTAACAAAGTTTGCGGACATGATGATCCAAACACTAATTAATTGTGATCACAAATAAACATATTAATCACCATTCAACATATATTTTCAGTGAAGACAAATATGTTAAATAGTGATTTTTAAAATTTTTGATTCTTCCGTAAATTTAAGTTTCAAACTTTTATAATAAAACATATTGGATACAAATTCAAACTTGTATTATTAAAAGGTTAATTCTTTCATTTTTCAGAACTTAAAATATTAAAAAATGAATAATATAAAATATTATATTGCCTGTATAGTCTTTACTTTTATATGGATGAATACAATGGCAAACGACCCCTGGCCCGCAAAATACAAGATAGATCCATGGGATACAGAATCTTTAACAGATGCCGATGTAGTGGGGCCGGATGGCATAGTTTATCCTAACTGGACAATAGCCGGGGTAGAAGGTGGTATTCCTGATATATCAGGGTGGACAAAATATAATATAACAGATTACAGCGGCACAGATGATGAAAAAGTTGACGATGCAATAGCAGATGCAGTAAGTGCCGGGCAGGGCGTTATATATTTTCCTGATGGCACATATACCTTGAAGTCTGAACATAAAGTAAGTTCTGATAATATTGTTTTCCTTGGAGAAAGCAAAACAGGAACCATTATTGAAATAGCAGAAGGAGGGTCCGGTTCTTATCTTTTTTATATTGATGGAAACGGAACAACTGCATACAGTAATCCCACCGAAACAGTCGAACGCGGGAGCAACCAAATTGCTACCGATGATGTAAGCGGGTATAGTGTTGGTGATTGGATTCGTATGTGTGCTACATCTACAGAAGCCGGAGATGTAATGAATGACCGATATAGCATTCCGGAAATAGAATTGGTGTTCACGAATGCCAATCAATTTGGAAGAACTTATTTTGCCAGGATCACAGCTATTGATGCTGCCAATAAAAAACTCACCTTAGACCGGCCTACACGTCATGACTTTTATGGAGATGAAGACCTGCAAATAAGAAAATGTAAATTTATATCAAACTGTGGCGTACAAAACATGACCATTAAAACCCTTTCGGGTGATGTAGCCGTAGAACCCATAAAAATTCAGGATGCATATAACAGCTGGATTAAAAATGTTGTTATAAACAAAACAAAAAATCACCCTTTCTCTTTAAGTGGTTTTCATATTGAAATACGTGATTGCGATTTTGATGGCACATGGGCAGATATAGGATCCGGGGGGAGCGGATACCTTGGACTTTCCGGATGGTATGGAGGCGATTACAATCTCATGGATAATTGTACCGGTAAAGACTACCGTCACATGCCCATCTTTCAATGGAGCAATACTTCTGTTGTCCGAAATTGTACTTTTACAGGGAACACAACACAGTCCCCTCAATTACATGGCCGCCATCCACATGACAACCTCATTGAATTATGTGAGTTTAATTGTGATGCAAAAGTACACATGTTCTATTCTACAGACAAAAATCAAACATTAAGGCATGGAACAGAAGGCCCGCGAGGTGTATTGTATAACAATAAAAGCAATTTGGGGTA
>CAZJWE010000315.1:0-3036 GCA_964549265.1 uncultured Bacteroidales bacterium
CCATACACGACCCCCAGAAAATTATTGCATGGTTGCAGGGGGAAGAAGAAGGGGCGATACAAATTTTCCCAGATCCTGTATGTACTCAAAAATTTATTGAGCAATTCAGATGGGCATATGTAAACCAAAAATCTTTAGTTTATAAAAAAGATGCTTACCCTCATGACGGCCATTATGCAAATGATATAACATTAGATGGTATTACATTTAAAAAAATACATGTAAAAGTATTGAAAGATTTAAATTTCACACCTGATAGAATTAAATATCAGGAAATCTATACACGGGCAGAATTTAATTACTGGAAAGCCCTTTCAATAATTGCAAAAGATAAATATGATGATTTCCAGGATTACCTGTTCCCGGATAAATCTGCATGGGACAGACAAATAGATAACATGAAAAAAAATATTGTTAAACAATCAGACAGAAAAGAAATGCTCAGGCTGTTAGCAGTACTACCATACCCGGAATATAAACGGTTTTCGGGAAAAGAAAGAGGGGATATATTAAATAAAATTGCTTCCGGTTCTATATCCGAAAACAAAACAGGGTGTAGAAATGAAGAAGAAATTGTTGTCAATCTTATTAAATATAGCAAAGAGTCAGAACTTTCAGGTTTATTTACTGCATTACAATCGGATAATTTAATGCAAAAACTTTGTTCAAAAATACAGAACACATTTGGAGCAGAAAATTACACTAGATTTATTGGGGCATTGACATCAGCATTTATGAAACATTATAAAACAGATATGCAATATGTGTTAAAGAATTGGGAAGCATATACAAAACAACAATCTGCAAATGGTAAGATAACCCATTTTGTCTGGAACCGGGATTTTAATGTAAACAAAAGAATAACCTACAGAAAAAGATACGAAAATAACAAATTAATTATTAAAAGTTGGCCTGGTGGCATGTTTGACATTATTGATGGTGATGTTCATTCATATGAAAGGCCACCTTTAGATCCATTTGATATAGTAACAGTATATTTCCGTTCAGCTCCAAAACATATTTCTGAAAATATACCTGCAGATATGTGGCTTGCTATGCCCGCATTTATGTTTGAATGGTATTTGAATGAATTCCATAATAAACAAATAGCAACTCATTTGGATGGGGCTCTTACTATTGCTTCTTTTATAATACCTTTAACTCAAATACAAAAAGGACATAAAGTGTTAACTACTATACATGCTATTATTGGAGGTGTTAATGTCACTTTATTAAATGATAAAATGGAACAAATTGTTAAGGATAATTTAGGTGAAAATGTATATACTAATTGGGAGTCGTTTAGTTATCTTGTTAGTATAGCCGGTAGCCCTTTTCAGAACATAGTAATAGAGAAACATTTAACAAAGACAGCTATATTTTTCTCTGCATGGAATACTTTTAAATCTACAGAAAAATATAATTATTTATTAAATGATAAAAATTCAAAGGAAGCTATAATTTTATTTGAAAACCTATTAGAAAGTATAAACAAGATCAATCAATGAACTTACAAGAAGATTTTAAAAGATATTCAGAGGGTTATGGTTTTATAGCTCCATTTTGTTTAGTAATGATCGGTATGTTTTTTTTATTTAGGACTCCATCTTTAAATGAATTAAAAATATATTCTGGAAAAATAGTTTATAATCAATACCTCCAAGTTCTACGAATAGAAGAAATAAATACAAAGTTCATTATCCCTGAAGCTCAAAAAGAAGCAGTATTCAAAAAGCTGAAATCCGCAAAACATGCTCGCGTTTGGGTTAAAAGTAATTGTTCAGAAAGGTGTACAATTAAACAACTTAAATTAGACAATAAATTTATCATTGAATATAAATATAAGCAAGAGATAATTGTACCTATTATTTTTGTTTTTTTGGGACTCTTACTCATCCCTATTGTAATTAACGCAAAAAGGAAGCAAAAAAAAAGAGAAAAATAGAGAATTAAGACATGCCTGCTTTCATGTTCGAATGGGTATGCAATGAATACAGGAATCAGGAATTGGTAAAATATTTTGATGCAGGAGTGACAATTACCTCTTTCTTTGTAGCCATTGGAGCGGTTGATAAAGGCATTAAACTATTGTCATATGCCCGGATTTTTGCAGGAGCTGTGGATGTTGCTCTTTTGAATGATAGTTTTGAGGAGTATGTAAATAATATATACATTAACGATGAACAGGTTGGAGAGCAGATATTAAATACATGGAGAATCATTGGCGCTGGCTTGACATTGGAAAATCCAATTGAAGAGCTTTTGAAACTTGGTTCTATTGAATATTTTGGAGCTTTGGTCACTGCCTGGGAAGGATTTAAGAAAACGGATAAATATAAAGAGCTTTTAAAATCCGATGAAGACATGGTTAAACAAATGAACGGTTTGTTTGAATTAATTAAAAATGAAGAAAAAGAGTGATTTATGGGTGAATTTAAAGAACGTGCATATAGAGGACAACTAAGACAAGGTTTTTGGCTACCATTTTTTCTATTAGCTGGAGGCATCTATTTATTTATTAATGCTTTGGTAGATAAGCCATCATCCTATAACAATGTTGAAGGTGAATTAAAGTGTTACAAAGTAACAGACGCTATGTATCTAAATATAAAAGGAGATTCAAAGAAATATAAACTGGTTAATAGAAAGGGCAAGAAAAAACTAAAATCTTATTTGCCAGATAATCTTTCCTGTTATTATAAGTTAAAAACTAATAAAACTAATAAAACAGATACTATTGGTAATTATCTAGTAGAACTAAAAGCTAGTGATAATAATATAATTGTAGCACTTAGAATTAATGGAAAACAATTTGTTGAAAAACAAAAAAGATGGAAGATGTTTATTATCCCTTCGATTTTTATAATCATCTCTCTTATCTTCATTCCAAAGGTGATTAAAGAAAGACGTAAACATGCCAAATATTTTGGAGATGATAGGTTGTTTGGGAGAAGATATGAAGAAGATGAAGAATAAAAATACCGCTGTCCGTAGCGTCCTCGCTACAGACATTACAACCTAACATCATCAATAAAA
>CAZJWE010000316.1:0-3034 GCA_964549265.1 uncultured Bacteroidales bacterium
GATGTATTTGGCGAACATGTTAATTGAAGAGAGTGGGCCCGTAGCGGGGACGCTATGGACAACGGGTTGTTGTTTTGAGAAAAAACGAGGCCATGTTGTTCACATCGAAAAACAGTTAATCCGGTATCCTGGTCATGTATATTTTTATTATTTATTGTCTGAACCTTGATTTGCAGGATTGATTTGATTACTTGATTTTGTTTGTTTTAACAAAAATCATAAGAAATTGCCCGGGATTTAGTCCAACACGGAACCGGGGACGCAGGACGAGTTCAGCGAAGCGAATCTTCGATAGGTCTTGCAGACCGCTCATATTCCTGTATATTGTAGCCAGTACATTATTACTTAATCTCTAATGTAGAACCAATTTTTACCTCAAAATCCTTCTCAATCGTTACACTATTTTGTGCATCTATGATTACATCCGCATTATTTTGAATAGTAACATTGTCAATTATAATATCACAATCCTCAATGGTTCTATCGCTAGTTATAACCTCGTTCTCAATCACTAACTCTGGTCCACAATTGTAATACCATTCTCCATCAAGTGAGTTAGGGGTTGTACCAGCAGGGTCTAACCAATCAATTAATCTTCCTGTTGCCTGACTTGAAGTATTCCATGAAACTGAGACTTTACCTGAATAAGAATATTCGTTTGATGGATTAGAACAATTATCAGAAGCACTCGACCAATGGTTTCCAATAATATGATGATTATCATTAAAAATAGGAGCACCTGAAGAACCACCTTGTGGTATTGAGTGTCCATTTGTTGTTGATTCAAATGATGAAATATACCATTTAACACCAGATGTTGTTGGAGTTAAATCATAAGTTGCAATCTTTTTTAAATCACCAGACGGATGATGAATCATTACACCTCCATTTCCAGGAGAATTTGTTCTATCCCAACCATTATAATATACTTTTTCAATTTCTGGCAGCGATTGTGGTGTTTCAAGAAGCCTGAAAAGTGCCATGTCAGTAGAAGGATATGTTGCAACAAGAACAGCTCCGTAAGTTGATGGTGGGTTAAAATTACTTCCATCAGTACATCCTGAACTCTCCCAATTCCAATAAAACACCCATTGTGCAGTATCACCAACAGTAAGATTCCCACCAGAACCGTATAATCCATGTTCGGCGGTAAGAAAATATGGTGTACCATCATGGTTGGTATTATTTAGCAAAGAACCGGTCATCCAACATTTTCCATTTTTTGCTGTAGATGTTGCCACTCCTGTCTTTTCATTTTGCCAATCATTACCTTCAGAACAGTTTATATTAACATGACAACTTCCTGCAGTACCGAAACAGCCTTTATCTTCATTTTCATAGAACTTTGCAAACATTGGTAAGCACTCAAAACCATATATTACTTCTGAAACACCAATCTTCGATCTACCTTTTGATTCTTTTGGTTCATATAACTCTAAAATAATTCTATCACCTACAATTATTCCTGTTGCAAATTTTGATGGTTTTTCATAAGTGCCTTGATTATTAAATGAGGTAAATGCACCAATAAACATGGACGTATCAGCGTTATACAGGTGGAACTTTGCTCCTTTAGGTAACCAAAACTTATTGTAATTTAGATTTATAGATTTTGCTTCTGGTATATGAATTTCTAAAATCCAAATTCTATCACCATTTGAAATATCAAACCATTGTCCTGAATTATGTATGTTATAATTGACCTTAATACCATATCCAAAATCTTCTTCTTGAATTTGGTTTGCTCTTTTTAAACTTTCAATATCCGGCTTTGCAAGTATTTTACGACTTTTAACAACAGAAGACATTTTTGTTTTCGTTTGAAAGCTATGCGGCTTTTGTTTAGTTGATATTTGACCGTAGCAAAAAGTGTAAATAAACAGTAATAAAAGAATTGAAAAATGTTTCATGGGTTTAGTTTTAATTATTGCGATAAATTGAATCAACATTAAAGTGATTTTGATTGAATAATTCCTTACCTAAATAATTGTATAGTAATGTACTATCGTTATTATAAAGTTTAAGGCTATCTGTAGTAAAGAACTCAATCTTGCTGATTTTTGATAATCCAGCTATATAATCCCAATACCAATCATTGTCTCCTACGTCAGTAATGTTTAAGTTAGAGATTTTAATGTCAGTTTTAATTATTGTACAATTTCCTTGATAAGCATTAGCGTCATGTTTGCCTGAAATGCTATCTTGATTATGTATACAAAAGGTAATAGGATAATTATCATCATCAGGCGAAAATATTCTCTCCATCTTGTTCTGTTCTGCTTTTTCGGTGAATAATACAACCCAAGATGTCCCTTGCAACTCATTTTTTAAATTTTGTGTATCTATAGCACAATCTGAAGAAAAATAAGAATAGAGCGAATCAACATTAAATACCGAACTGTTGAATGAGTGTTTTTTCAATAAAACTATGGCAAGGTTATCAGTTTCACCATATAATTTAAGTGTATCATCCTCAATCATTGTATATTTTTCTACTTTTTCTAAAAGTCTAAGGAATGTCCAGTACCATTCTGTATCTCCCACTTCAGTTGTAATTACATTATTGAAGGACAGATTTTTATTAGATATTGTGTACTCTCCCTCATATTCATTAGCATCATGAAATCCACAAACTTGATTGTCATTTGCAAATGTTAAGGTTATAGGTAATAATGAATCTGATTCAGTTGGATAATTTCTTAAAACTCTACTCGTATTTAGCTTATCCTTTGATATAAGCACCCATTCTGTAATGGATGTTGAATCAGAAATATTATCATCCTTTACCAATTCGTTATCTTTTTGACAATTAGGTAAAATAATTATACCTATAAATAATGTTATGATTAGATTCATTTGTTTCATAATTTCTTTTTTTTCAAAGTTACAAAATTTACACTATCGTCTTTGTATTGGCTACAACAATTCTACAACGCCAATTGTCGTTATAGGCAATATTTGGGCATAAACAAACATAATATCTTTTTTGGTTTATGCAAATATATAAAAAACAAGCACATAACAAAATTAAATT
>CAZJWE010000317.1:0-3006 GCA_964549265.1 uncultured Bacteroidales bacterium
TTTTCATTGTCTATGAAAAACTCTGAAAATTTTGATGCGAAGGAATTATTAGAAGCCCCCTTAATAGAATTTAAAAAATTAAAATTATGCAAGACATTCAGTATTTAAAAGACCAGATTCGTTCGATCCCGGATTTTCCGGTCGAAAACATCATATTCAGAGATGTTACAACATTGATGAAAGACCCTAAAGCATTTAAAAAAGCATGTGATACTTTTTATGAGCATTATAAAGACAAAAAAATAGACAAGGTAGTGGGCATTGAAGCAAGAGGATTTGTATTTGGTTCGGTACTTGCTTACCTTTTAAATGTTGGATTCATCCCGGTAAGAAAAAAAGGCAAATTGCCATTTAAAAATATCAGTCAAAAATTTCAATTGGAATATGGCACTGCTGAAATTGAAATTCACGAAGACGCCATACAGGAAGGTGATAAAATTGTAATTATTGATGACCTTATAGCAACCGGTGGTACTATTGCAGCAGCAATAGAATTGGTAGAGAAACTTAAAGGTGAGGTTGTTGAATGTGCATTTCTTGTTGAATTGCCGGATTTAAAAGGCAGAGACGTGTTGAAAGGAAAAAAAGTATTTTCAATGATCGAATTTGAAGGAGAATAATTTTTTGCTGACATTTATGTCGGATAGGATTAATAAATAGAAAAAATAAAATACAGATCAGATTTTTTGGTCTGTATTTTTTTTGTGATTTGTGATTCGTAACCTGTTATTTGTTTTGAATTGTTTAAAATTTTCAAAAAGTGCTTCCCATACACGCTACACGCTCCACACACACACCCTACTGACTTCTGAATTCTGACTCCTGTATTCTTTTCTTAAAAAAAAAAATACTTTTTCCGGGAACCTTTTTGAAAGTGCTCCGTCTTAAAAGAAAAACTTGTTTAATTTTTAAAATTGTTACACTATGAAACATTTAATAAAACTTACGACTTTGCTAAGCCTTACCGGCTTACTTTTAATCATGAATAATTCATGCGAACCTGAATGCGAGACATGCCAGGAACCACCCCAGGCATCTGATCAAACATTTTCAGTAGCCGAAGAAAGCCCCGGAGGAACATCTGTTGGATTTATCAAAGCAGAAAGCACATCGGGAGCATTGAGCTACCATATGGTAAGCGACATTGCAGCACATTATTTTGTTGTCAATGAAACAACAGGAGAAATCACTGTGAGGGATTCAGCTGTATTGGATTATGAAACCCAACAAAGCTATACGTTTGATGCTGTTGTGACGGACACAAAAGATGACGGCTATTCTGTAACACTAACCATTATCGTTAACATAACAGATGTAGATGAACTGAAAAAAGGCTTGGTTGCCTATTACCCGTTTAATGGGAATGCCAATGATGAAACCGGGAATGGATATGATGGAGTCTTGAAAAATGCCCCAACATTGACAGAAGACCGTTTTGGGAATTCTAACAGTGCTTACGAATTTGACGGAGTTGATGATTATATTGAACTAAATAATAATGAAAAGATTATCTCAAAATTACCTTTTAGTATCAGTGTATGGGCAAATGTTAAAGAATTAACAGATGCCAATTATGTATTTTGCCAACGTGATATGAATACAGAGCATAGTAGCTCTTTAATAGGATTATCAACAGATAATACTTATACCAATAAGTCTCGTTTTTCATTGAGGAATTCGGGACAAGAACAAAGTGTAGATTTTGAAACTGAGATTCAGAGAAATGGCGAGTGGCATCTATATTCTGTAACCATAGATGAAAATGGGAATGTTAAATTTTTTATTGATGAGCAAATGGTAGAATCTGGGGTATTTAATTATGCAACAACTCTTTTTGATAATATTGATATGGTAGCTATTGGAGGTGTAATAAGGAATGGATTAGGTAATTATTATTTCAATGGTTATATAGATGATGTTCGAATCTATGATCGGGTCTTAAATCCAAGCGAAATCCAATCCTTATATACAGAAAACGGATGGACAGGGGATACTTCAAATGTTAATTTAAAAGATGGACTTGCAGCGTATTACCCATTCAATGGCAATGCCAATGACGAAAGTGGCAATGAGAACCATGGAGTTTTGGAAGGGCCTGTATTAACGAGTGACCGTTTTGGCAACAATAATAGTGCGTACGACTTTGATGGAACTGATGATTATATTTTAGTTTCTGCAAGCAACACAATAAATAATATTTGGGATAATGGTGGAAGCATAAGTTTTTGGGTTTATCTGGATAATATAACAGATTGGGATCGCTTTTTTGCAAAAGATAAATCAGATGATATGGGCGGCCAATATTGGAGTATTCATTTACATGATGTTGGGAATTATTTACAATTAGAAGATCATTTTTCAGATTATAAAGGAGAATGGTATACAGGCAATTATATTCCCAATACAGGCGAATGGATTCATATGGTAGTAGCTTATGATTCTGATACAACTTCTAATGATGTGATTTTTTATATTAATGGAAAAAAAGAAAATACAATAAGGAGAAGAACCCCAAATGGGACCAGGCCGGATGATAGCCTAAGGGATTTGTTTATCGGTGGAGATAATAGTGAAATATATGAGCATTTTTTTGATGGAAAGATGGATGATATAAGAATTTATAACCGTATATTGTCTGATGATGAAGTCCAAACACTCTTTTCTCAAAACGGGTGGGGAAAATGATTTTTTAGCATAAAAAATGGTTGTTAAACGCTATTAAAAATTGTTAAGCGTTAATTTTTCAAAAAGTTATATTTTAAAATTATGAAATAACGTTACAATACTGTTTGGTTAAGTGCTGATGCCACACTGTTAAATAAAATACAGATCAGATTTTTTGGTCTGTATTTTATTTGTGATTTGTGATTCGTAACCTGTTATTTGTTTTGAATTTTAAGATTAATTGTTTGAAATTTTCAAAAAGTGCTTCCCATACACGCTACACGCTCCACACACACCCTACTGACTTCTGAATTCTGACTCCTGTATTCTTTTCTTAAAAAA
>CAZJWE010000318.1:0-3004 GCA_964549265.1 uncultured Bacteroidales bacterium
TTCGTAAAAAAGCAAAGAAGATTAAAGGACTCCAAGGACCAAGGGAATTGAAACCTTTGATGTATAAAGCATTAGGGATTGATTCACCGGCAAAGAAAGTCAAAGAAAAAAAGGAAAAAGGACCAAGAGTAGTTATTCCTGGATTTGCTTTGAAACGTAGGCAGTTTGAAGCGACTTTGATTGCAACAGGTAAATATACCCATAAAGCACTTATGAAAGCGGTCATGGAACAGTTTCCTAATTTGAATGAACTTTCTTTGAAGACAGAAATCACTGATGGAAAGAATCCGAATTATTGTAAATTTGATTTTCCGATTGTAGAAGACAAAAAGACAAAGAAACTTTCTTTTGGTAAATTCAAGAAAGATCATTTTGAAATTTAATTATTAAAAAATAATGAAAGGAATTATTAGTGTCTCAGGGGGGTTGGATTCTACAGCCCTCCTGGGCTTTTTACAAGAGCAAGCAGTAATTAAATGGGCAATCACTGAATTAATTGGTGTATCTTTTTATTATGGTTCTAAACACAATAAATACGAAAATAAAGCGTGTTTAGATGTTATGCGGTATTACGATATACCTTTGATTCAAATCAATCTTAAAACGGCTTTTAGTGCTTTTAAATCTGATTTATTGTTAAGTGGCGGTGCTATACCAGAAGGACACTATCAATCAGACAATATGAAAAGCACCGTAGTTCCTGCCAGAAATATGATCTTTATTTCTATTTTAACAGGTTTAGCAATCTCTAAGCAATTTGATTTTATCAGTATAGGAGTTCATTCAGGGGATCATTATATTTATCCTGACTGTAGGCCAGATTTTTTAACCAGTATTAATGACACAATTAATTTGTGTTCTGAAGGGAATGTTTCATTAGTAACTCCATTTAGAGGAATGACAAAAGGACAAATAATACAATCTGTAATTTCAAATAAAAAAAGAGTTCCATTTGAATTAACCAGAACGTGTTACAAAGACCAAGAACTACCTTGTGGTAAATGTGGTAGTTGTGTAGAAAGAAAAGAAGCATTTAAACATAATAATTTAACTGATCCAATTAAATATGAGGCGTAAGAATGACAAAAGAAAATAAAAAAATAATGTGGGCGGGATTGTATCTTCTTAGTATTGTATTAGCTAACTTTTTTGTAATATGGTTTGGTATTGTTAAAGTTGCTGGTTTAGTTTTTCCGGCAGGTGTTGTTTTTATTGGATTAACTTTTTCTTTTAGAGATTACGTACAAAGATATTGGGGGCATTGGGCTTGCTGGATCTGGATGTTGGTTGCAACTATTATTACGTTCTTTTTCAATAAACACATTGCTTTAGCTTCTGTCAGTGCTTTTCTTATATCAGAAGGAGTAGACTGGTTTGCATTTAAATATTTAAAAATGCCTTTTAGAAAAAGAATATATATTTCTAATTTATTTTCCGTTCCACTTGATAGTGCTATATTTGTGACTATCGCTTTTGGTTGGTATTGGCCTGCTATTTGGGGGCAAGCTGTAATTAAATATGTATCTGGTTTATTAGTTCTTCCATTTATTAAAAAAGAGGAATAAAAAATGAAAGATGATGTATCTAAATTAACCCAATTAGGAAATAATACAAATTACGTATACGAGAAACCTTGTCAAAACATTTTAGAAGTATTTGAAAACAAATACCAAAATAAGGATTACATTGTTCATTTTGAGTTTAATGAATTTACGAGTTTATGTCCAAAAACAGGACAACCGGATTTTGGAGAAATAAATATAAAATATATTCCAGATGAATTGTGTATTGAGACTAAAAGTTTAAAGTTATATTTTTTGGCATTTAGGCAGCATGGTTCTTTTATGGAGACTATTACTAATCAAATACTTGAAGATTGTTTTGGTGTTTGTAAACCAAGGTGGATGCAAGTAAATGGCTCGTTTAATATTCGTGGAGGAGTAGCGGTGAATGTTAAAGCTGAGAAAACAGGTTCCTAAATTATTTCTTGATAGTGGTGCTTTTTCGGTATGGACAAAACAAAAAATAATTAATGTTAATGACTATGGAGAATATATTTTACAAAATTTAAATAATTTTGATTATTTTGTTTCTTTAGATGTAATCCCAGGAACACCAGGAAAGAGACTTAATCGTATTGATATACAAGAAGCGGCACGATTAAGTTACAAAAATACAAATACATTATTAAAAATGGGAGTGCCTGTACATAAACTACTTCCTGTATTTCACCAAGGAGAAAATGTTGTTTGGTTAAAAAAGATGCTAAAACGATTCCCATACATTGGAATATCACCAGCAAATGATAAAACAATATATCAAAGAATTCTTTGGTTGGATTCTATATCTGATTTATTATTTAACAAAGATAAATCTCCTAAAGCAAAGTATCATGGATTTGGAGTAACATCCATCCAAATTATGGAAAGGTATAATTGGGAATCTGTAGATAGTAGACGTTGGCTAAACGGAAGTATTAATAATTATATTTATTGTCCTATTACACAACGAAATAAATTTGATTTCAAAAAAGCATTTGAGTGTGTTTTTGCAAAAAGGGATATTAGAGGAAAGTTAGCGAATTTCCATAATTTTAGAACCCAAAAATTAAAGATATTGCATAAATGGTTAAACTATATTGAGCAAGATTTAGATGAAGTTTACAGTTCTTATAAAACGAGAAATTATTGTAATTTTTTATATTTTTTGTTTTTACAAGATCAAATAAACAAACAAAAGAAAACAAAAATAAATATTGTTTTTGCTGGAGGCGAAGCAGTTATAGGATCGCATTTTAATAAAGAAGATAAAGAAAAAATATTAAAATACGGTCCTTCTTTTCTTTTGTCTTATATTCAAATAAAAAATAAAAAAGGATTAGAAATTAAAAGGAAATTAAAAGGAAATTAAAAGATGAGCAACAAAACAAACAAACACGATTTATTAGAAAAATTAGAAAAAGCTAAACCAGGATTAGCTTCAAAAGAAATAATTGAAGGATCAA
>CAZJWE010000319.1:0-2969 GCA_964549265.1 uncultured Bacteroidales bacterium
TATTTTTCACAACAAGCTCTGCATCATCTTTTATGAAAATTCTGGCCCCGGAATTACACGTTAATGTTGTCGGGTCAGCAAATACTTGTTCTCCATTAAACGTCATAGGATTTACAGGCCTTGTAGGAGTAAGCCCTTGGTCTAGTGTTATCGTGGTGTTGGGTTCTATGAATATATCTTCATTTAAAACGATAGGCCCGCACCACCTAACATTATTGCTTACCGAATACTTATCCCATTCAACACGTACCCTTACATTTCCGTTTGAATATTCTTCCACGACTTCAAGCTGCAATCCATTAAGGTAAACACTCCTGCTGTCATTATCTGCCGGATTCGAATAAGGTTGTTTCCAATCATTAAAACGATATGGTGTACGATATGTCAATACAGAAGCAGATGAAGGATTGGTACCTATGCCAATTTTATCACCTTCGGTAAACGCATCATAGACAGAACCAAAAACGGGATATGTCATATAACAGAATTTTGAATCATCAAGTATGGTGCCATTAAATTCTACAGCTGATGGTGTAATGTATTCTTTATCGTAAATTTTATTATATACATTATTTTTATTTGGATCAACATAATTATAAGCTTGATTCATTAAAAAGTGATACCCGGTTAATGGATTATTATCGGCACTTGATGCTACCAGTTTATAATTAGTAGACGTGGACTTTAATTTGCTTCTCCCATCACCATAGTTAAAAAAATATTCTTGCGAAGATTTTTGTGGCGTATATTCTTCATAAGTAAAGTCATAATTACCAAACGCACAAAGAGGGCTCATATAATTTGTTCTTGATCCTGAAGTAGTGGTCAAATCATTATTGCCCACTTGTATGTGGGCATATATACCCTTAGTCATGCATTCTTTATACTCGATTTTATCTTCCAGTAACTGATGGTTTTCTAACCAGAGCCATTGTTCTTTAGCATTAGTGTTTTCTGATGTAATATATGGCAGTTTAATTCTTATACAGTCTCCTGTAGTCATAAAATCCCTTAGAATAAATTCATTCATCCCTTCAGGAAAAGGCTGGCCGTACGCGAGATCAGTAATCACTTCTGTATTATCAGATGGATTTACAGCACTGATATAATGATTATTGCTTTTCCATCCCAATCTCCACCTATCCCATGAGTTTAAACAGGCAAGATTTGCGTTATAACTGCTTATGATTCCAAAACCACCCATGTTGGATAAATATGTACCCTTCCCAGCTCCTGCTCCACCACTGTGAAAATTATTACCACCCATCAATTGGTGTGCAAACTCATGTCTCAATGTCTTCCATGCATTACTATTATAACTTTGTATATGTGTAAAACTATTATAACCGCTTTTATCTTTTATTTCATATTCCCTTTTTCCTGCTGTATGCCCGCTGTTGCTTGTTGATCCAAAATGATGATTTGTCCGCCAGATCACAACCAGGTAATCAATAAAATCATCTGGACTGTTTGTTTTTGGCTGTAGATTAGAACTAGGAGTAAACGTGTCAAAATCATCAGAATTTATTGTATATCCATGTTCAGTTGTAATATCATCGCCATTCATGCTGTTAAAATAATTTGCTATAGCCTTACCATATGGATCCCAATAATTTTGTTCTAATAAATTCTCAAATTCACTGTAATCAACCTGTATCAATTCTGGATAATAATCACCCAGTATAATAAGTTCACCGAATGATGCCTGGTAGTAATACATAGTTAAATAACCATTTATATTTGCTTCTGATGTAAATTCATGGTCAAAGTAATCATCAGGATTATCAGGCATCTGCCCTGCTGTCCAGTTACTCTGGCTCCCAGGATCTTTAGTATCTCCAACTGCTTCGGCAAATACTACAAAGAACCTGATTGTATCATTAGGTGAAAATGTTAATCCATTCCTTGAATTCTGGGTATACCCGATCGAGTAAATCATAAACAGGTATAATAAAATTATATTTTTTTTCATGTTATAAAATATTTAAAATGTAACAATTTTAAAATTTATTCAGGCACAATAAACTTCCCTACATGCATTATACACTCATCATCACATACCATGTATATATACACCCCCGGGGTATAGCGTTGTTTGTATATATCTATTGTTCCTGTTCCTGTAAAAGTATAGGTTTCCCGGAATATTCCCGCGGAAGACAGTATTGTGACACTGTAATCTTTTCCCGGTGTACCGGGCACGTGCAATATGGAATGGCCAGAAACAGGGTTGGGCATGAGCTGAACACCCCGGCCCTGCATCCAATCTTTTATGCCGGACGTACTTTGATAACAATTGCCGCCATATACAAGAGAATCATCCTCGTACATACACGACAATCCATATCCAGCATCAATAATACATTCATCATTCATTCCTGGTCTTGTTATTCCAAAAGTTGACCCGATGCCTTCTATCCATTCTTCCGGAGGGCCTCCTTCTGAAAAAAAATGAAGGCGCTTCCGGTACACACCCCCTATTTCAACACTATCAACCGAATCAACAAGCATTTTATCCCCGTTGCACTGCCTGAGCAACGTATCATGTTTACCAAGAGAAAAATCATATAATAATACATCAGAAGTGTCATTATTATAAGAATAAACCTTTTTCTGTACCGTGTCTTCCCGGTACAAACCTCTTTTCTTAAAGTTATTTAATGAAGAATCTCGTGTAGACAACATTCGGTAATATTTTTTACCATGTATCAATGTATCATAACCAACTTTATATATATCTGTATAAGATCCAAAATCTCCACACAAAATATCGAAACATGCACTCCAGCCTACAACATACCATAGCTTACACTGTTTCAATAGTGGATGGTATGATTGGGAATATGAAATACAGGTAATGGAGGTTAAAAGTATAAAAATTAGTTTTTTCATGTCGTTTCAATTTTTAAAATTCATCATTCTCACCCTGTTATTTGGTCAGTATCATCCGCCGGGTATCCACTTCGTTG
>CAZJWE010000320.1:0-2944 GCA_964549265.1 uncultured Bacteroidales bacterium
AACCATCAACTGTTTTTGGCAGCAGCGCCAATTCACAAATCAGGATGGGTGTTATTGGCTGTGGGAACAGGGGTACACATGTAGCCACCAATTTTGTCAATACCACTGATACAAAAGTTGTGGCTATTGCCGATCTGTTTGAAGACCGGTTGAATGCCGGTATAAAGCATTTTAACAATATTTATGATAAAAAACAAACTGCTACTCTGGCAGATGATCATTTATTTTATGGCTATGAAGCCTATAAACGACTAATTGAACTGGATGATGTGGATGTGGTGCTGGTCTCAACACCCGGGTATGCACACCCCAAATTTACAAAAGAGGCTGTGCTGGCCGGCAAACATGTTTACTGTGAAAAACCAGTTGCAGTTGATGTACCAGGTGTACAAGATATGTTATCAACCAGTAAGTTGGTTAAGGACAACCAAAGTATGGCGATTGGTTTTCAGATCAGGAAAGCAACCCCTTATGTTGAGATGGTAAAACGCATCCAGCGGGGTGATATTGGAAAAATTGTTTCTGCACAACTCTATTATTATGCAGCTGAAAAAGAATATCTGTGGCCGGAAGCTGTACCATTTGACAAGATGAAGATGATCAACCAGTATGCTTTTACTGCGCTTTCAGGCGGGATCTTTTTAGACCAGGCCATTCATTTGATTGATGTTTGTAACTGGACTTTAGATGCACATCCGTTAGAAGGCTATGGCACCGGCAGCAAGAAAGGGCGAAATGACAAGGGCGATGCCTGGAGCAATTACCAGGTCAATTATAAATATCCGGATGACATCCATGTCAGTGTGCATTCGGCACAGATTGGCCCTGCGTGGGGTGATGTATGTGTCCGTTTTATCGGTACCCAGGGATTGGCCGAAGCACATTATTCGGGCGGTGTATTTATTAAAGGCAAAAACCCATGGGACTCGGGCATTATAAAGTGTGAAACAGAAAAAGTAACTGAAGAAGACAGGCGTGCAGGCGTATTTGATTCAGCTTTGCATGACTCAGATCAGAATAAAGCCAGATCATTTATTAACAGCATCACCTCAAAAAATGCCATTAATGAAATTGACAGTGGTTGCCGGTCGACACTGGCTGCGATCATGGGAAGAGATGCTGCACGTTCCGGCAAAAAACTTTCCTGGAATGAGGTATTAAATTCTGATAATAAACTGGATCATGGGATTGATCTGAGTCAGTTTAAGGGAAATAATTGATGTGTTTATACAATATTTCATCAGCATTTCTTTGCAATACAGAGGATCTTCCCTCATAGCCTCCTTCATCCATCATCTCTTTTGTAACAAAATACCCGATATATCCTCCTGTCATACTGATCACCAATATATTCGGATCATTTGTCAGTTTTTTGATCTTTTCATTAATAAGTGAAGAAATCTCAGAATGCATAAAAATCAGTCTTTCTTTATTAAAACGCAAAAACCACAATGGCATTTTCTTTGATCTTAAATCCTTTTCCTCCTTTGTACAAAAGGTGAATGATTTACTTGCTGCCCATTCGAGCCAGTTAAAACGGTTTGCCAGGCAGCGCATTTCATTAACAGCACCTCCCTGGTTTAAAAAAGCCTGGTATTCGGGTATCAGTATATTTTTTATTTTTTGTATATCATCATGGTTTTTAGGCAGTAGCGGGTCTAAAGGCATATCAACCGAAGTATATTTGAAACTTAAAGATGTCAGCGGTTCTGGAATAACTCCTTTCAAACTAATAACAGCTTTTTCACCAATGGCCCTTCCTATCCTGTATGTTTCAGCCAGTAATTTATTTTCATCCACAGGCAGGAATGCCGAACTTGGCCCAAAATAATACTGATCAGGTAAATTCCTCGTATCAATTTTATACTCCACATCCTCTTTGGGTACAATATCAGCAGCCGTACCCAGTAAAAACATGCAGACTCCTCCCAGCTTATCCTCAATATATTTTCTTGTGTGTCCTGGAAAATCTGGATCATAAAGTTTCTTCCTGCAAGCTGAAGTAAGGTGTGGATGAGCGCTAAAGCGAATAATACTTCCCAATACATTTCCTTTATTATCCTCAAAAGCAATAACGTTTACGCATGAATCAACAGGATGATCAAAATATAGCGGTTTATCTCCTTTTTTATATTCCGGTTCTTTGTTCTGCCACCTACATTTCATTTCATTAACCAGTGCACTGGCATCAGGCTTTCCATTAGATTTATCAATTTGATATCCAAACCAAAATGTTTGAACACCAAGATCATCACCGGTATTTTTTCTTCTGTAAACACTCAACGTATTACCAACATCAGCCATTCCTCGTTTAATGTAAACAGTTTGTACATTATTTTTTGCATCTGTAATTGCATGGGCAAGCACTTCCGGCAGGTTGTCATATGAAATCTCACTGGATTTTAGATCCCACGGCGCTGAGTGAGTATGTGTTGTATGAAGTAATATGTTTTTAGCAGGTATCCCTGTTAGATCAGCCAGTTCTGATTGTATTTTATCATGCTCATGCGGCAGGAGGTATATCAGGTCCAAAGAAACAATCGTAATGGTGACATCTACATCCAGCACTACCACCAATGAAGCTTCTAATGGGCTCCTG
The DNA here is from genome assembly GCA_964549265.1 of uncultured Bacteroidales bacterium. Taxonomy (GTDB): domain Bacteria; phylum Bacteroidota; class Bacteroidia; order Bacteroidales; family JBBRXJ01; genus CAYMKE01. The sequence goes on from CAZJWE010000320.1 coordinate 2,600, forward strand.
CATTCGGATGATATGGATAAAGCCTTGTCAATCCTGACTTTTGAAAAACCTGCACGAACTTGCTGGTTTTTATCTTTCATCATTTCTGATTTTGAATTCTTATTTATCACAGGCAACCCCAAAGAGAACCAAGCGATTGTGCTTAAGGGGATTTCTATTAATTCCTTCGCATCAAAATTTTCAGAGTTTTTCATAGACAATGAAAATTTTTGCAGCACTATCGGGATAATGCAAAAAAATTTAAATAATTTTGGCTACACTCGGCATAGCTCAAGCAATCCTTCGTCAAGCTCAGGAAAGTTGCTTGGCTCTGCACTCGTTTGCACAAAATTTGAAGCAGTATAT
>CAZJWE010000321.1:0-2913 GCA_964549265.1 uncultured Bacteroidales bacterium
CCTCTCTATCGTCATTAGCTTTTTACTTTATAAACTTTCAACTTTATGAACTTTTTAACTTTCTACTCTTTTATGCAACGCACAGAGAACCCGTACGCCCGGTAGTAGCTGAGCATGTGGGCATTGCTGCTGTAGAAGAACAGGCGTCTGGCGTACGTACCATCTACCGTACTGCTCCAATAGTTACCGTAGCTACCCACAGTGTTGAGCGTGCCATTGCTGCCGTAGCGGTAGCCTGCCACGGACAATTTAAGCGGCGAGCCGAAAGCACCGGCTGCATCGTTACTGCCCCAGCTGGCACGTTCAGCTTCCCATTCTGCTTCTGTTGGCAGTCGGTAACCACTTGGGCATGGGTTGTTTGTGCCGCTTACACCCTGCCAAAGGTTGTCGTTTTGTGGGCTACGCCAGTCGTAAGGGCTGTCTGATGCAAGTATAAAATCATCGTGCCCGGGCGTGTCGCTTGTTGCCAATGTAGATGTTGTATTGGAGTTGCGTTTTTCATGCCCGTCTGTTCCACGTCCCCACTGGTATAAATCGCCATAAGCATTAGCATCGGTACTTGAATCTGCCACTTGTGATGCTCCGAGGTTGCGATCCATCCAAACTTTACCGGTTTCGGGATTGGTTACAGTGTCAAAGCTAAATATGATTGGCTTATAAAATATTACGCTGTCAACCTCTGTATTTACATTGTACTGACCAACTATTGTACCTGATTTCATTATATACATGGTGTCGTTTTGAGCAGATATAGTTGAAAGTGAAAAGTTGAAAGTTAAAAGTAGCGCAAATGCTATTCTAAATACTGTAATTAATGAGTTCATAATCTATACCTCCTGTTATTGTTTAATGATTTTTACTGTTTTAATTTCACTCGCATTGCTATACCTACAAAGATAAATACCTGTAGGCAAACTGCTAATGTCTAATGAAAGAACGCCTTCATTACTTACTTCTCGGGTTACCAACGTTTTGCCTTCAAAGTTGAGTATGCTCAGTGTTCCTTCTGCTTCAGACATTCCTGTTAAGTTAATGTTCAGTATATCACCAACCGGGTTAGGATACACTTTTAACATTTGGCTTTGAACAGACAAGTCTTCCTGTAAGTCTGTTGAAACATCCGAAAAATTCAGATACCGCAAATCACTCAGGGCATACACCCCACTACTATTATCTGTTTTGGTTAACGTGAGATTCCCTGAAGAAAAACTCATTTTTTGTATGTTACTCAAAGTATATGCGGTTTGTGTTCCGCTGCTTTCTTTTACATACATTATTTGTGCTGATACAGTAGAAAGGGAAAAAGTAAAAGTTAAAAGTGCTGCCACTCCCAAACTTTTTACTTTCATCTTTTTACTTTCAACTCTGTGTTTGTTTCTCATTTATGACCTCCTTTTTTAGGTGTTAATATTCATTTTAATTATCTGTTTTTGTTACTGTTTCAATGTTTGTTGCTGGTTTTTCTCCACTGAATGCTAAACGGTGGCAATATGGCATGAAGCGGTTTGCGAGTGATTCACTATCAATCCGAGATGAAGCCTGAACGGCGTAAATCCTCTCCTATTAAGCACTTCACCGCTTTTTGCTATATTGCGCGTACCCTGTGCTTTATTCATCATCTGGCTCTCCCAATTTATTTATTAATTTATCAAAGTCAGATTGGTAAAGTTGGTCTTGTATTATGCGGTATTTTTCAAATTCACTTTCCGCATGTGATTTTGCTATTGTTGCACTTATTGTCCCTGCATTCTGAAGTATTTTTCTCTCGTCAAACTGCAAAAACAAATCAAGTCTCTTTGCCCAATCCTCCATTGTCATTGGAATTCTACGCTTTGCTCTTTCTTCTGCTAAATCTAAATAAGCATTGACAATTCGACCTAATGACTCCAATTCTTTTTGATTTAGGTAGTTTTTAGCAATTGAAACATCACTTTTCAGAATCTTTCCTTTCGGACTTTTTTTCCATGAGGTTAACCCCATGTGTTCTTTCTTGCTGTCAGCTCTCTTAACAATCAATTCGGCGGCTGTATGGTTGTGAATTGCATAATGTAATTTATTCTGAACCTTTGCAAAAAAATCTTTTGTAGTAGGAGCATCAATATTATAGTCGACGCTTGTTGAATATATGTCTGTGATTTTTTGATAGAAACGACGTTCACTTAATCGAATTTCCCTGATTTCTTCGAGTAAATTCTCAAAGTAATCTTCATTGAGGAATGCTCCATTTTCCATTCGTTTTTTATCAAGAACATATCCTTTTATAGCATATTCTCTTAAAACCTGTGTTGCCCATTGTCTAAATTGTGTTGCTCGAACAGAATTAACTCTGTATCCTACTGAAATAATAGCGTCAAGATTATAAAAATCAATATCACGATTAACTTGTCGTTCTCCTTCTTGTTGAACTATTCGAAATTTTCGAACAGTTCCATGTTCTTGAATTTCAGAACTTTTATAAACCTCCTTTAAATGGTAATTTATCGTGTTTACTTCAACATCAAATAATTCCGCCATCAGCTTTTGGCTTAACCAAATTGATTCATCCTCATATCGGACTTCTATAGTAGATGTCCTGTTTTGGTTCGTAAACACCAAAAATTCAGCGGTACTATTTCGTATTTGTAACTTTTTATCTTTAGAATTCTTATCTGTCATTGTATTTCATTTTCAACAGATACAAATATACAGCTTTCAAGCTCGCAATATTTTCTTGCATTGGGTACAAATAATTCTACAACGCCAATTGTCGTTGTAGGCAATATTTGGGCATAAACAAACATAATATCTTTTTTGGTTTATGCAAATATATAAAAAACAAGCACATAACAAAATTAAATTTACCGTTTGTAAATGTTTGCAAACGTTTATAACTCATTGATATAAAACTCATATAGCAAATTCTTCTATAGTTCG
>CAZJWE010000322.1:0-2912 GCA_964549265.1 uncultured Bacteroidales bacterium
TTGGTACACATAGAAAATTGACCGGGATTTAGTTCAACACGAAACCGGGGACGAACCGACCAACGGGAGCTCATGACCAAAGGGAATAACATTGGACGAGCTCAGCGAAGCTAATCCTCGCTGGGTTCTGCAGAGCGATTAGATTCCTGTATATTGTGCGCTGAATTTATCTAATCCATACTTTAAAATTCTCATTTGGATAAAAATCCTGTCTTTTCCAATAATATACCTTATCATCAATAGAGTCAGGCTTTAAAGATAAGCTATCAATCTTAACCGATGTATCAAAGGTCAATGAATAATCGGCTTTTTCAAGAGCTTGTCCCCAAGTCTGTGTTGACTCCAGAATGTAGATATTTTCTTTGACTGTCTTTTGTGAATAAGCGATATTAACTTTCACCGTATCTTTTGGTAAGACAAGAATTTTAAAAGCTACTGCGTTTTCTAATTCTTGATAATTAAGGTTCTCGGAATAAGTCAAATTATAAACACGCTTAACAATTATTGAATCAGTATTTTTAGCGAAAGGAAATATAATAGTCTGCTTAATTTCCTGTTCTGAGTTGTTTACAAAATAATAAATCCCATTTGTTGTAAATCGTTCGCTATTAACTGCAAAATCAATTCTTTCTCCTATAAATACAAGCTTTTGTTGAGCCAATAAATTTATTGGAACTGTAAAGAATAATAATATTAGAATCAATCTATTCATTTACAATAATCCTTTTTGATGTAATCACATCTGAATCAAGTAAAGTCCTGACAATATATAATCCACTTTTATCTGGAGCAATTATTGAACTTGAATTCTTGCTTATTTTCTTTTTAGAAATCAATTTTCCATTTAAGTCAATGATTTCAATGTAAATATCAGATGTAATAATTGGCAAATCTATATCGATTTTTAGCTCTCCATTTTTTGAAATCGGATTTGGATAAATAGAAATCGGAGTGTTTGCAATATTTATATCATTAATTCCAGTTGTTAAAGTATCAAGTAAATAAATATCCATTTCTACAACTGAATCAGGTTCCATTATATAAGTAATTTCTGTTATTGATACAGACTGTGTTGAATACTGCCCTGTTTTATAATCAATACGACTGAAGGTTGATGGTTTAGAATACACTCTTGCTGAAAACTCTCCGTTTTCAGATGTTTCAAAATAATTATCTAATCTAAAAGTTTTGGATTCAACAGGTAGCGAATACTTGTCATAAATAATCCCTTTTATAGTTCCGCACATTCCTGTCGTATCATTTGACAAACCGATAGTTGGTGAATTATCCTTAAGGTAATACATCCAATATTTACTGATTGATTGTCCTTGTCTCGGGCAATTTATTGATGCTCCAGCAATATCTCCAAAAATCAAATTGTCTTCGAATAATTCACCAATAACATACGTGACAACTTTGATTGTATCAGCGTATCTGTTGATAATGAATTCAGAATCAAGACTGTCTGCAGTTATTACAAATACTCCTGTTGATTGAAGAAATTCATAAGTAGGCAGTTTAATTGAATCTGTCGTTGAATAAAGAAAAACACTATCAATTGGAAAGCCCTCTTGATTAACCTCATAATATCCCAATTCAAGTTTCCAGTTATTGGATTCATCGAAATAGAGTTCAGAAATATCAATCGTTGGTAATGCAATTGGATTAGCTTTAATAGTTAATCCAAAAGTTATTAGAAAAAATAGAATGCAAATCTTTTTCATGTCATTGGTTTTTAATTGGTTGCGCGGTTTTTTGATTTTGCACACAAACGTTCCGCCGATAGCCTGCGTTGCTGAATTAAAGGTACGAAATTTATCATAATACGCGTAAAGAAATTATGAAAATGAAAGCTTAAACTTACTACAAACCGGGCAATCTCAGGCTTACCGGCTGTTGTGGCTTGGCAGACTATTCTTCCAAAAGCTTTTCAATTATTGAAATCAATTCTTTTACAGGATTAAAATAACTCATCACCTTCTCTTCAGTAAAATCAAATAAATCATCATAATCTCCTTTCTGTCTCCAACCAAATAATTGAGAATACATTTTCCCTAAAACTGAGGGAATTTTCCCTGTTTTTATGAAATGCTCTCCCAATAAAAGCTTGGCTCCATTATGTGTTGTGGGATTCAACTCATTGTGTAATAACAACGCACTCACTGCATAAAAAGCTGAATAATAAAGTCTATTTATCGCTGAGTTCCATCTTCCGTTTTCTGCTAATAACTCTGCATCAGAAAAACTCTCTTTGGAGCGCTGAAATCTATATGAGATTAATTCTTTCTTATTCTCAATCATTTTATCTTTACTCCTTCTTTTAGTATATTTAAATATAATGGAGTAAAGCTATGATTCTCCTCCCAATCTTTCTTCGAATAAATCAGTGGCGTAATAACCTGTCCTGTATCTAATTCCAAATCATAGAATAAATCCATAATCTCTGTCTCAGAATCAAATGAAAGTGATTGCCTTTTTAATAAAACTAAAATATCCCAATCCGAAAGTTCTTTATAATCTCCTCGTGCTCGAGAACCATATAAATAAATCTCGGAGTCCGGAATCTTCTCAGATGCTACTCCTTTTATTTTATTCAGTATTTTAGAGTCCACTTTCATACTTCAAAGATAACGATTTCTGCAATAGAATTCAAATTCATTTACAATCCTTGTTACCGATTTTGATGCATTCTAACAAACTACTTTCATTTCTCTTCTCCTGTTTGCTTAGCCACAAACGGTGAGTGTATGTTGCGTAAGGGATTACGGGCTTCAAAACCATCAAGTTACCACCCAAAATTGATGCGAGAGATACCGCTCAAAAACCTCTGAAACCCTTATGCAATTTACACATTATGCTTTGTGTGTGCCCAGCATGAGCGTGTACACACACCTGTTTGAAAGGTCTGAAAA
>CAZJWE010000323.1:0-2898 GCA_964549265.1 uncultured Bacteroidales bacterium
AAACTCATGGCGAGCTCCATATGACCTTTAAAAATCAAATTATAAACATATGAAACGCAACTATTCATTATTAATCATTTTAATCTGTATGGTTTATACCCCTTTGTTAATGAATGGACAAACAAGCAAGCGCTCTGCTTTAATAGGAGACGGCATTGCCATTTTTTATCCTGAACATTTTAACCCAAAAGCTCATTTACCTTCTTTTGCTTTGGTGAAGGAGCCAAATGAAAAAGGTGCCCTTCCGGATTCATGGAAGACTCATGTACAGTTTGACACTGCATTTGGCAAACGCATTGCCTATATTGATATTGATGACAAGACTGACTTATATGGCACCGGGGAAGTCACAGGCCCGTTGGTTAGAAACGGCACCACCCGCAAACTGTGGAACACAGATAATGTCGTTTATTATCACCGCGATAATGGGTTGAGGCTATATCAGTCGCACCCCTGGGTTTTAGGTGTCCGGGAAGACGGCTCATCATTTGGTATCCTGGCAGACAATTCCTGGAAACAACAAATATCTATGGGTGATGAGATCATGTTTTCGTCGGTAGCACCTCCCTTCCGTGTGATTGTTATTGAAAAAGAAACACCCCAGGAAGTCATGCAAGCACTTGCCGGGCTGACCGGCAACATGCCAATACCTCCCTTATGGAGCCTCGGGTATCAACAATGCAGGTGGTCGTATTACCCCGCCTCACGAGTAAAAGAAATAGCGGATACCTTTCGCATCAAAAACATTCCTTGCGATGTAATATGGGTAGATATTCATTATATGGATCAATACAAAGTATTCACCTTTTCACCGGAACGCTTTCCCAATCCCAAAGAAACCAATAAATACTTACACAATAAAGGGTTTAAAGGGGTCTGGATGATTGACCCCGGCGTGAAAAAAGAAAAAGGATATTTTGTTTACGATTCGGGGGAACAAAATAATATATGGGTACAAAACAACAACGAAGAACCATATGTGGGCAATGTATGGCCCGGCCAATGCGTGTTTCCTGATTTCACCCAAACAAAAGCCCAGTCATGGTGGGCCTCTTTGTATAAAGATTTCATGGCACAAGGCATAGACGGGGTATGGAATGACATGAATGAGCCTTCTGTCTTTGACGGCCCCGGTGGCACCATGCCCAAAAATAATGTTCATCTGGGGAATGACACCATCCCGAAAGATATTCATCTCAGATATCATAATGTGTATGGCATGTTGATGGTAAAAGCTTCGAGACAGGGTATCAAAAAGGCAAATCCGGACAAACGTCCTTTTTTATTGACACGCTCCAACTTTTTAGGCGGCCATCGGTATGCCGCTACATGGACGGGAGACAATGCTGCTACCTGGGATCACCTTAAATTGTCTGTCCCCATGAGTCTCAACCTGGGATTATCGGGACAACCCTTCAGCGGGCCTGACATTGGCGGTTTTGGCGGCAATGCCACACCGGAACTTTTCGGGCATTGGATTGCCCTGGGTGCCTTCTACCCGTTTTCGCGTGCTCATACCATGAAAGGATCAAAAAACCAGGAACCCTGGTCGTTTGGTAAAGACATTGAAGAGGTCTCTCGCATTGCCATGCAGCGACGATACCGTCTGCTGCCTTATCTGTATACTTTGTTTTATGAGTCTTCTGTAAACGGCATGCCGGTGATGCAGCCTGCTTTCTTTGCAGATATACAAAACAAAAATTTACGACGGGAAGATGAAGCCTTCTTGCTTGGAAAAGATTTATACGTGATCCCTAAATGGGCAGAAGAACCCCGGATACCGGATGGGAATTGGCGAACCATCTCACTTGTTGGGGAAGATAGTAAAAACGACCCATACCAACCCGATATAAAATTAAGAGAAGGGGCCATATTGCCCCTGGGCAACATCATACAAAACACCACAGAATACTCCCTTGATACATTAACATTATTTATATCATTGGATGAAAAAGGACGTGCCGTTGGTACATTATATCATGATGCAGGAGATGGTTATGCATTCCAAAAAGGTGAATACTCACTGGCTACATTCAAAGCCAAACAAAAAGGCGATAAAGTAGTGGTTGAAAAGGTTGAAGACAAAGGAGATATCTCATTAACTCCACAAGTCATAAAAGTATCCCTTATTCAGGACGATCAAATCATAACCGGTGAAGGGGACGGTTCTAAAGCGATTGTTATTGAGATTAATGGCTCTATTCTAAATAACGATTGATTTGAAAAAACAACTATTTTTGATAACGAATATGGCGATTAAATTCAAAAAACCAAGCTCAAAATCCAAAAAAATTTCAAAACCTGGCAATGAAAGGAATGAAACATATACCCCTGCCGGAATATCAAAAGATATTGGGGAATCAGAAGAGATAATTAATATCCTAAGAAAGAATAATGCCGCGCCTTACGGGTGGGGTGAACTAAATCTCTATTATAATTAAATTAAGGGGACTTCTATTAATTCTTTTTTATTTTGCAGTAGAGCAATATTTTCATCTAAATAAGTAGTCATATATTGACAAAATTTCTCCATTCTTCCATTCTTATATTTTTTTAAAACTAAAATACATTGTGTTTTGAGGAATCACCAGAGAAAATATAAAGTTCATAAAAACAAAATAATTTCTCTGCGAGCTTTGTGAGTCTTTGTGAGCCTTTGTGAGTCTTTGTGTAACAGTTGATTTAAGTTGTTACCCAGAGACACACAATGAAGGTACAAAGGGTTTTTGGACACCCTACCTGCAGAATTAAGATGAATTGAGATTATAATTTTATAATCTTTTTTATCACTCTTTTTCCATCCCCGGATATAATTTCTATCAGGTAAACACCCTTGTTCAGTGCCGAAACATCCAGTTTTACTTCTTTGCTGTTAAATTGAGTTTGATGTACTAATTT
>CAZJWE010000324.1:0-2837 GCA_964549265.1 uncultured Bacteroidales bacterium
TCCTCAAAACACAATGTATTTTAGTTTATCAACCATGGTTTAGAATAGAGCCATTGTTAATGATGAATGATGAATCAACAAAAATTCCTTCTAAATTCTACACTTCTACACTTCTAACTTCTATACTTCTAACTTCTAAAAACAAGGTACAAGCCATCAATCAACTCCTCAACCATTAAACTAACAAACAAATCATTTCCTTTCTTCTAAAGAGATATAATGCCCGTCTGATTCAACATGTTTGTATGCAGGCCTGATAATGCGTCCTCCGGAAATTAATTCTTCCAGGCGATGAGCACACCAGCCCACAATACGTGCCATAGCAAAGATGGGTGTATACAGGTCGGTAGGTATTCCAAGCATAGTATAAACCATTCCCGAATAGAAATCAACATTCGCACATAACGTCTTGTTGGTTTGTTTAATTTCTTTGAATAAATCGGGTGTCAGCCGTTCTATAGCGTCGTATAATCTGTATTCTTTTTCAAAGCCTTTTTCTTTAGATAATTCTTGGGCATATTTTTTTAATAATACAGCCCTTGGGTCCGATTTTGTATAAACCGCATGGCCTATGCCATAAACCAGTCCTGTTTTATCATACGCTTGTTTATTCAAAATTTTAACAATATAATCACTAATTTCTTTATCATCTTCCCAATTTGATACATTTTCTTTTATGTCTTCTATCATTTCCATTACACGCAAATTAGCTCCACCATGTTTCGGGCCTTTTAATGAACCAACAGCAGCAGCAATTGATGAATATATGTCAGTATCAGATGAAGATACAACATGTGTAGCAAAAGCACTGTTATTTCCGCCACTATGTTCAGCGTGCAAAATCAGTGCAATATCAAGCGTTGTGGCTTCGAGTTCAGAAAAATGTTCGTCAGGCCGAATCATACTCAAAAAATTCTTAGCTGTTCCGACTCCTCTTTTAGGCATGTGGATGAATAAGCTACTTTCTCCGAAATAATGTGCTTTGGCCTGGTATGCATAAGCGATCATTGTCGGAAACCTGGCAATCAACTCTATTGATTGTCGTACATTGTTTTCAATATTAATGTCCTCAGGATTTTCATCGTATGAGTACAATGCCAGTATACTCCTGGCAAGTTTGTTCATTATATTGTTGCTTGGAGATTTGAGAATCATGTTTTCAGTAAACCCGAACGGAAGCTCTCTTGCTTCATCCAACAGGGAGTTGAATTGAACGAGTTCATCTTCTTTTGGAAGTTTTCCAAAAATCAACAGAAAAGCTACCTCCTCAAATCCAATCCGATCTTCATTTTTTATGTTTTCTACAATTTCGCTTACATCTATACCCCTGTAGGTTAATTTTCCTTCATCCGGGATTACCTCTTGTTCATAGCGGTAATAACCATGCACATTACCTATCCTGGTAAGTCCGACAAGTACACCGCTTCCATCTGCATTTCTTAGGCCGCGTTTTACATTATATTTGTCATACAATGACTTATCAATGGTATATGCATTTTGTATTGATTTTATCAACTGTTTAATATCCATATTTTATTTATACTTTTTTAGAAGAGCGTAAAATTAATATTTTAAAAGAAATGATATACACTTATTTTGAATTAATCTCAATTCTTTTATGCAAATTGTTAATTATTAATTGTTGCTGTGTTTAGTTGATGTGTGTGAGCGTGAGTTTTGACATGTAACGTATAGGCATTGTTTGCTTTGAGCGATAAATTATTCAAAAATATTGTTTGTATATGGTTGAATAAAACTAATTTTGCATTATTTAGTGTTTGTTCCATCATGTCCGCTAACTTCGTTACGTTTGTCCCAAAATTGCTCATTTACTTCAGTAAACTGCGCTTTTTGGAGCTGCGCAAGCCTCGTTATCGAACATTATGATCCAAACACTTGAGTTTATAGACAAACATTATTTAATACAGTATCTATTATTCATTTAATAACATGGGAACTTTTTTATTTGAACAAATCATATTCGGGCCTGTAAAAAGCCGTAGACTTGGTAATTCATTAGGAGTTAATTTATTGCCTGTTGAGACAAAATTCTGCGATTTCAATTGCATTTATTGTGAATGTGGCTTTACAGATAAATCTGAAATGCAAGATATTACATTACCTGAGAAAGAAGAGGTAATACAATATCTTGAGCAAAAATTGATCAGTTTAACTTCGCACAATGATTATATTGATGCCATTACATTTGCCGGAAATGGTGAGCCAACGTTACATCCTGAATTCGAAAGTGTTATAAATGAGACCATCCGGTTAAGGGATCAATATTTTCCGAATGCCCGGGTGGCTGTATTATCAAATGCATCGAAAATTGGGAATCCTTCTGTTTTCAAGGCATTGAATAAAGCAGACCAAAGCATTTTAAAATTAGATGCAGGTACTGAAAAAACATGCCGTTTGATTAACAGGCCTGCTGAAAATTATGATTTTGATGAAGTCATTTATAATCTAAAACAATTCAGAGGCAATTTAATCATTCAGAGTTTATTCTTTAAAGGCTATTATAAAGGACATTATATTGATAATTCACAACCCAGAGAACTGGAAAAATGGTTATTATTGATTGATGAAATCCGGCCACAAATGGTGATGATTTATACATTGGCCCGCGATACAGCTGCTGCAGACTTACAAAAATTGTCATACGATGAATTGAAAAAAATAGCCGCAAAAGTAGAGGAGTTAAATATTCAAACTCAAATATCAGGATAATAGTCAGGTTAAATTTTTTGGTTCTACCACGAATTTAATGGTAATTTGCGATTTATTTATGGGGCTTGGAAAATGGGGGTTGGAAAAAAAATAGTTTATATGTGGTT
>CAZJWE010000325.1:0-2833 GCA_964549265.1 uncultured Bacteroidales bacterium
TGAATTTTGGAGCGAGGATTTATGATAGTAGGATTGGTAGGTTTTTGAGTAGAGATCCTTTATTTAATAAATATCCATTTGAAAGTCCGTACATATTTGGTGGAGATAATCCTGTTTATTTTATTGATAAAGGTGGTGAATCTAAATACTCATTTATCACATTAGTAGATGATGATGGAACTGAAACAACAATCGTTTTAGTTGACGACCAGTATGTGGAAAACAAATGGGTGCTTGAGACTGACAAGTTGGATCGTCAACACGAAACTTATCATTATAATGCTTATGATGTAGAAGAGCATATTAAAATAGAAAGAAGTACAGGAAGAGTATTAGATTATGATAAAAAACTACATAAACGAGGTGGAGCAATTAGCGATTGGGCTAAAAGAAAAATTGGAAAACCAATTAGTGAATTTGAGTCTAAAATGGCGGGTGAAGGAGAAAAAGTAAAAGGTGGTTTATATTTGACCTCTGAGGATGGAGGAATAGATCCGACAAAAACTATTTCTATGACAGATGCAGAAAAGAGAGATGTTACTGAACTGTTAGCAGCTTTTGGAGCCAAAGGAAAAGAATTAAATATACCAGAAAATGTCTTTGTTTCAGATGTTATTAATAAAGCAGTTGATTTTGCTAAAGAGGTATTCTCAGCGGCGAATGAAAATAAAGGGAAAGGTGGTGCAAAGAGTAAAATAATCAGTAGAGATAAATGGCAACCTAAACCAGGTGAAGAATATGATACCTGTACTGCTGGTTGCGGTGCAAGGGGGGCAAAGGGAACATTGGAAAAGAAAGGACATGCAAAAGGATGGATTGAAACAAAAACAAAATAATGAAAGAATTAAGTGCGTATTTTTTAATATTAATAGTTTGGCTAATTGGTTGCAAGAATAATTATTATGAAGGCAGTAATAAGCTTTCTGTTGAGTATTCTGATAATGGTTGCTTAAAACAAGTTGAGTTACATTCAGTTGATTCAATGAAAATAGAGCTAAGCTACTATAATTGTAAAAACCCTAGTTCACTATTACACTTAAAAAGCGATAGAGTGCATGGGAAGCAATATAATTTTTATCAAAATGGTTTAATCAAAACTATATCTAATTGTAGAAATGGTAAACAAGATGGGGTAACTTATTGGTATTACAAAAATGGAACTCTTAAATCAATTGTTAATTGGAAGGATGGGCAACAATTTGGATACTCTATGAATTATTATCCCAATGGGCATAAAAAACTGTTAAATATTATTGATCATTTTGGAAGAGCATTTTTTGTAAGGCGATGGGATGAAACTGAGAAAATGGTTTATCATGAAGGGATGGTGTTTTCTGATAAGATTAATTTGGTAAGTGATATTCAGCCAGATAATGTTAAACAAGGAAGTATAGTTCATTTTAATATTGCTGTGGCAAACACTCAGCATACTAATACTTTAATGACCATAATGAATGAAGTAAATAAGAGTAAAAAGAATTTTTTAATAGAAGAAAATCAATGGGAGTTAAAGATTGCAGAGAAATTGGATAAAAAGGGGGTGAACCGAATACATATTGTAGGGGAGATAGTTGACTCAAATGATTTAGTGATAATGCAAGATTCTATTTATATTGATCTTTTTGTAAAATGAACCTGGCCGGGTACAGGTTTGCGACTTGTGCCCAAACTCCCAACCTGATGCAAGTGTTAAGCGATAGCGTCCCTTGTACCGAAGTATTTGCAGCTAATCCAAATAAACAAAACCCGGTTAATAAGCCGGGTTTTGTTTATTATAAAATAATACCTTGTAGTCTTGTTTTCGTTATAAAGGCATCTAAAAAGGCATAAATCATTTTTTTATCTTCGGGCTTCATTTTGTCAACTTCTTGTATACGTTTTAACATGGTTTTATCCATGTTTTTTTCTGTAGCACCTACCATGTAATCTAAAGAAACCTCGAATACATCAGCTATACGTTTTGCTACATCAATAGAAGGTAATGCATCACCCCGTTCATAGCGACCAATAATCTCACGGGAGACATTTATATTTTTTGCTAATTCACTTTGTGACCAACCTTTTTCTTTTCTAAGTTCTGTAATTCTATTGGCTAAGTTCATTTTATATCGCTTTAGAGTATTAATGTTGACAATGTTTTACAAATATAGTCAATTAAAGTATGCAATAAAAAACATTAATTGTTTTGTTAATTGAGAATATTAGTTTACATTTGTGGCTAAATGTTGACAATAAAAAAATCAAACTTTTTTTTATCATGCCACAAAAAACACACAGAAAGCTAAAGCTACAACCGGAAATCCGCATATCGAGTACGGACAGAAGGAAAAAGGAAGTACCGAGTTTAAAGCTCTGCGGGGTATGGATGGAGAAGCTGGGCTTTAAGCCCGGCGACATGGTGAGCGTAACCACCAGAGACCAATTACTGATCATAGAGCCGATGCAGGTACAGGAATCGGAACCGCAAGAGTGGAAAAAACACATCAACAAATTACAAAACGAGATAAAACGATTAGAGCAATGGAAATAACCGACATCAAAGCCCGCCTTTCCATCCTTACCCTGCTTAATCATTATGGTATCACACCCAACCGCCATAACATGCTCAACTGCCCGTTCCATGATGATAAGAACCCCTCCTTTCATGTATATCCCAAAACCAATACATACCACTGCTTTGGATGCGGGGTAAGCGGCGATCAGATACAGTTTATCCAGGATCATGAAAAAATCAGCAAGCACGAGGCCATTTTAAAAGCAAAACAAATCATGGGAATTCCCCAGCCAGTCAAACCAAACCATAAGCCAATGAATAATCAACATGACCTGCCCC
>CAZJWE010000326.1:0-2830 GCA_964549265.1 uncultured Bacteroidales bacterium
TCCTTATCCACCTGCTGGTTACCTTCGCTCTCAAGAATTGATTCAATCGTTATATCGTCTTTCAGCAACTCAGACAAAAACCCTTCCAATACAAAATAGTCTGCTTTATTTCGTAAAAGTCTTTTTATTGCCCAGTCAAACCGTATTAATCTCCTGTTTTCCATAAGGATAATTTTTATACAAATTTAATCAATTTTCGTGGATTTTCTTTTGCAGATTGATTTTGACCCTTTTGCCCCACCTCCACTGTATTGAATAAAGTACACCTTCACCTTGATGAAGCTGATTAAAAAACATCTTCTGTTCGTTTTAATACAATATGCAATTTAATTTGTATTTTTAATTAATTTATATTTAACAATTGCTTCTTTATCCAAAGACAGCTTTAAATAATAGACACCGGCAGGTTGTTCCTGCAAATCTATATTAAATTGTCCGGTGTTCTCAAATACATGTGTGGATACCATTTCTCCTGATCCTGCTGATATTTCTGCTTTAACAGTTGCATATGATTTATCCAAATCAACATAAACCAATCCTTTAGTAGGATTTGGAAACACCCTTATATCTTGTTTTTTAGCAGTATGAAGCGCTTCTACAACAAAATTCAAACAATCCGAAGTGTCCATGCATTCAGCCTTTGATATAATGGCAGCATAGCTTCCGTTCACGCCGGGTGTAAATGATTGATGGGTTCCGTCTGAAACACTGTCGATAAGAGCGTAACCATTATTGCAATCTGCCCAGTAATATTCAACATCTGCAACATCAATAGTCAATGTATTGGAATCTACACCAAACAAAACCGGAACGGACTGATTATTGACCGTTAAATTTAGCGTTACAATGCTGTCACAACCATAAAGATTTGTCAGTGAATCAACATATTGTCCGCTTGTATCGAGTATTCTTCCATTAAAAGCATATTGATCACACACCGTATCATGCAATATGGTCTCTGAACTACCATGAATGGTCAGATCTAAAAAAACCGTACTATCGCACCCAAATCTGTTTACATAATGATGCACATATGTTCCGGTTGAATCGTAAACAGAACCATCAATTGCATAATGATCGCATGATGATGTTGCTACATTTATTGTGTCATACGTACATGGAACGCTTTTAAAAAGAAAGGCATCCATAGAGCCCTGTGATGTTATTTCGAGCGTTCCGGGGCCCGGATTTAAATCTGCCGTTCCCCAAAAATCGCCTGTCGCATATACGGAGCTATTATTTACAGCAATGGAATGTAGGTTATCCGACCATTCACTCCCATAGTTTCGGGCCCATTGAATATCATTTTGGATAAAAAATGCAATAAACGCATCTTGTGAACCGGCATATAATTTAATCTCATTAATTCCAGGATCAAAAATCACCGTATCATTCAAATATCCACCTAAATACAGGGTGTCAACACCAGGCACTACCATACTATTTGCTACATCATGGCCGGTACCTCCTATTCCTTCTGCCCATTGAAAATATCCGCTGGCATTCAATTTTTGCACAAATATATCATTGTTCCCATATGAATTTAATGTTGTGGTATTAGATCCCGGGTCCATATCAATATTATCAGAATAATATCCTGTAGTGTATACATTGCCATCTTTATCTGCTTGTATAGATTTTCCTCTATCATTTCCAACACTACCCATTGTTTTGTTCCAGATATATTGTCCGGTTAAATTTCCTAATTTAGAGATAAACACATCTGATTCACCGGCAGATTGTGCATTCATTGGAAAAGCAACAGAATCTGAAAAACATCCGGTAACCAAACTATATCCATATGTTGAGTTGGTATCAAGGGTTATTGCATTTCCCTGGTCATGACCAACTCCTCCAAAGGTTTTCACCCAGTCAAAACCACCATTTGCATCAAGGTTTAAAACAAATATATCACCGTTTCCTATGGAACCGTGTTTTTCTGAATTCACTCCAGGATCAAAATCCACAGTATCATAAAAAAAGCCGGTTAAATAAGATTCGCCTGTTTCATCTACAACAATGTCATTGGCATAGGCAGAAGATTCGCCTCCCATGTTAACAGCCCATTGCAAAACAACAGCCTGGTTTAATTTCAACACAAAAATGTCTGTGCCTGTTCCTGAATTAAGCACATATGTGCCTGCTCCCGGTTCAAAATCAGACGTTCCCTGAAAATAACCGGTCAGATAAATATTGCCATTTTGATCTACATCCAACCCTTTCACATGATCATCTAAGGCACCTCCCAACCGGTATGCCCATTCAAGCATTCCATACGATTTTAATTTTAGAATGTAAATGTCATACCCTCCTGCAGAATACAAGAATGTTTCGGATGGCCCCGGGTCAGCATCTATGGTATCTTTAAATGCTCCCGCTACATAAATATCCCCATTGGGGCCTGTTGTAACCAATTTCCCGGAAACTGTTGATTTACCTCCCATACCCATTGCCCATTCTGTTTTTTGGGCATATGAATATCCTGCTATTCCAAATACAAAAAGAACAATACTTATTCTTGCTAAAATCAGATACTTGTGTTTCATATTCAATGTGTTTTAGGTTTATTTAAAGCAAAAATACATAATTAATATATTTCTGTATTATTAAAAACCTGCCAAAAGGCCAAAAAAAAATAATTTATATCATCCTAGTTTTCCTTTATTCCATAAGACAAAAAATATCTTTTGAGTATTCCTTTTTTCGTGGCAACAGAAATAAATCAAACTTTGGAAAAGTAGTTACATACTGATGAACCGAGCCATGACAATTTTATTGACACACACGAGCATGATTATTAATAATCTGTTTAGGTTACACAAAGTCAATA
>CAZJWE010000327.1:0-2819 GCA_964549265.1 uncultured Bacteroidales bacterium
GGATTTATTTGGTTTGGTACAGCTGATGGTCTTTATCGCTATGATGCTTATACCTTTGATGTTTTTCAATATAACCCTGAAGATACAAATAGTTTATCTAATAACAATGTTAAATGTATTATAGAAGACCGTGAAGGAAAGATATGGATTGGTACCGACTATGGGTTAAGTGTATTAAATAAAAAAACAGGTAAGTTTAAACGTTTCTTTTATGAGCCTGAAGATCATAATTCATTATGGTATAATTCAATCAATGATATTGTACAGCGAAAAAACGGAGAAATATGGATTGCAACATCAAAAGGCTTAAATGTATATGATGTTGGGAAAAAGGAAATGACCAGGGTCTTTATAGATAGTTTAGTACAGAAAGGGAAAAAATATCATTGGATAAAAGAAGGAAAGATTTCATTTTCAGAGTTTTTTGAAGACCGGGAGGGAAATTTATGGATTGGCACATGGAAACACGGGTTGTTAAAACTTAATCGAGAAGAGAACGCATTATATCAATTTAATGTCCATCAAAACAAACATTTTAACAGGGTCACGTCCATTGTAGAAGATAAAAAAGGAATGCTGCATTTGGGGGCATATTATATTCACCATTTGTTGTTTGATCCCGAAAAAGGCAAAGTTATTGACACCATCAATCCTCATTTAAGCGTTCGAACATTATTTAAAGATCATAACAATAATATTTGGGCAGCAGGGATCGATGAAATATACATATATTCAGGAAATAATTATTCATGCATTGCTCATTATTCAGCTGAAGAAGGCCATAAAAGTAAGTTTAAAAGAGGGTGTATGTTTGATGCAATTCTACAGGATAATACGGGAAATATATGGATGTCAACCAGACGTGAAATTCTTGTGCATTTTCTTGATAAAAACAATTTTAATAAATATTATCATGAAATAGGAAATCCCCAGTTTCGTGATTATGGGAAAGTATTCTTTGTTGACAAACAACAACATTTTTGGTATGGTACCTTTGGAGATGGTTTGTTGTTATTTGACGAAAACCTGCGTTTAAAAAAACGCTTTTTAAAAGATTCAAAGAAGATGACCTTGCCGGGAGATTATATTTGGACATTAACACAAGATAAAAAGGATAATGTCTGGATAGGGACAAATGAAGGTATTATTGTGTATGACCCTTCTAAGGAGAAGTTTATTAAAACCATTAGGAATAGTGGCGAAAAGAAAAGATATTTATCACATAACTTAATATATGATATATTTCATGATAGCAGAGGAAATGTATGGATTGCTACACAGGAAGGTCTTGATTTGATGAAGCCTGATGGTGAAACCATACAAATTACAGAAAAAGACGGGTTGGTTAATGATAAAGTAAATACAATTGTTGAAGATGCAAAAGGAAATATTTGGATTGGCACCAATTATGGACTTTCGTGTTATATTCCAGAAAAAAAGATATTTAAAAATTATGTGTATGACCCGCAAACTAGCAGTGGATTAAGCAATCAAAGGGTGAGTTCACTAATTATTGATAGTACAGGATATATATGGATTGGCACCGATTATGGATTAAACAAATTTGATTCTGAAAAAAACACAATAGATTATTTTTTTAAACAGGATGGATTTGCTGATAACAAAATCACAAAATTAGATATAGATATACAGGGTGATTTATGGATATTAACACCAATGGGTGTTTCAAGGATGAACATAAATTCAGAGAAGATCACCTCCTTTGATAAAAATGATGGATTGAAAACAAATTATTCAGGGATGTATATTAATGACTCCCTGGTGTATATTGGTGCGAAAAATACAGGATTTTATTCGTTTAATATCAATGACATAAAAATAAATCCTTTTTCCCCGCCAGTATATATCACCCAAATCAAGGCAAACAATAAAATAATACAGCAAGGCTTCGTGGAGAGCTCAAAAGAATCATTACATTTAAAACACCATGAATCATCTGTAGAATTTGAATTTACAGCATTGAACTATCTTTTTCCCGAAAAAAATCATTTTAAGTATAAGTTGGATGGGGTTGAAGAACAATGGAATACAACATCAGGCAAGAGGCGTTTAGCAGTATATAATAATTTACGTCCGGGGAAATATATATTTCATGTAAAAGCATCCAATAACAATGGAATCTGGAATAAAAAACCCGTAACAATAAATGTTAAAATATTTCCACCCTGGTGGAAAACCGGGTGGGCTTATGTTTTATACATATTTATAATTGCTGCTTTGGGGTATGTATTATTTAATATATTAAAGCTTAAAAGAGAGCATGAACAAGATGAAATGAAATTAAATTTTTTAACAAATGTAGCCCATGAATACCGTACACCGCTTACTTTAATTATTGACCCGTTAGAAAAATTGCTCAACTATTCTAAATTACCTGAATCTGTAAATAACCAGTTAAAATTAATTTTTGGAAGTGCCAAACGAATGAAACATTTAACAAATCAAATTCTTGATTTGCGTAAATTGGAATCTGGAAAGGTAAAACCAAACTATCAGTACGATGACCTTATTTTGTTTGTAAAAAATATATCTACATCATTCAATTTTATAGCTCAAAAAAACAACATTCAATTCGTTGTGAATACTCCCTATGATTCTTTTTACTGTTATTTTGACAGCTCTAAATTAGAAACTATCCTTTTTAACCTGTTGTCCAATGCATTTAAATATACATTTAAAGAAGGGCATGTTTCAATAAACTTGAATATAAATAAAGCGTCAGACCATTCTGATAAAACTAAAAAAGATACAAAAGATCAACTTGAAATCAACGTCACAAATACCGGAGAGAGAATTCC
>CAZJWE010000328.1:0-2745 GCA_964549265.1 uncultured Bacteroidales bacterium
CTGCCGTGCCCATCACCTCAAGCCGCGGATCGGAATTGATGATCTCGGTGAGGGTTTGCCTCACGACGGCCGAATCGTCTATGATTAATATGCTGTGTTTCATTTGTTTAGTTGATTTGTGTAGGTTGTTCATTAATAATTAATCATTCATCTTTTCATTTGTTAGATTTAAAAATTTAGTTTATTACTCTGTTGTTCCGCATTGTTTATAAACAAGTGTATCGTCCACATACCTGTAATTGGCAATACGCTTGCAAAATTCTTTGAATCCTGTTTTGTTGGATACATAATAGTGATATTTGTCGAGTTTGTCTTCTATAGCTGAAGGGTTGCATGTAAACCCGTGTTCATCTATGTATTCATGCGTGACAGCAATGGCCACCTGATGCTGAAATTGTTCTTCAATACTGCCGGTACCCAGATAAAAAGACTCATAAAGCTGTGAATCTTTAGTTTTTTGCGGACACGGGGTGAATTTGCAATGCCTCGGTTGGGCGTCTCCCAGTGTACAATGTTTTTCAGAATCAAAAAATATACAATGGACGTCTCTTTGCAATTTAAATGTTCCGGATAGTTGACTGATCTGTTGTTCTAATTTTTGATCAAACAGCGTTTGCCATGATATGTTCAGTTTTTTTATGATGCGTACCATATCTGGAAGGGTTACCAATGTCTCTTTGGCACACGCCCCTTTGTTCGTACATGTTTTACAGTTATAGATCATGCCAACCGGATGATTGTTGGGAAGGCGTGCCAGTTTTAATTTTTGATCCTGGTCTGTCACAATATTGTCATATATGCTCAACAATGATTTGTTAAAGTCCTGCTCGTGCCATTCTGTCCCATTGCGTTCAATGTATTTACGGGTAAGCTGAGATGCAACCGATTGCTCCCATAATTTTTGTTTTTGAGCTGTGGTAGTACAGTTCGATGTCCAGGGCATCACATTTTCTTCCTTTTTATTATTGCAAAAGAAAAACTCACAGGTACGGGGTTTGAACTTATGAACAGAACATTTTTTTGTTTCATCTAAGAATACACATGAATGGTCTGGTTTTTTAGCAATCATAAACAAGCCGCTTTTTTGCGATATTCCTTGCTGGATATAGTTGTCAAACGCCGTCCTGTCGTCAATATTCAAATGGCTCGCAAGCCTGTGAATATCCAGAATGGTTAATGGTATTTCATAATAGCAGCATTGGCCGCATGCAGTGCATTGTGTCATAATTGTTTTATTAGATGTTACGTGTTTATTATTTGTGATACATGTTGTCTTTTTATATATTTCATCAGCACTTCCCCTGTTGAGGTCCGGAATAATATCTTTCTTCCCTGTTGGCTTCCTGTACTTTGGCCAACAATCCGGATCCCTTCCTGTCTGAGTATCTGGTGTGCGATGTCTGTGTTTTTTTGCCCTATGCGAAACATCCCATTGGTTGCCTTGATCACTTCTGCGCCTCCAAATACTTTTGCAATTAAATCTTTTTTTGAAGCTCCATGATCAATCATCTTTTGGATTAGTTTTTCAATGGCGATATTTCCAAATTTGGGAGAAGGGAGCTCTTTCCCATTCCACAAAGGCAGCATATAATGGTTGATCCCTCCTATTTGTCGGCACCGGTCGTAAAGGCATACGGATACACACGAGCCCAGTACTGTCACCACTTCACACGCCCTGGTGCTGACAAATATTTTAGACGGATTTAAAAAATGCGAATGGTTATTATTCATCTGTTTGTTCTACTTTATATGTTCATTATTAGATACTAATATATTAATCGTTTTCACATCACAGGCATATAGAAGTGCTTATATCAAAAGATTTCATTCTCTCCGTCAAAAAATACTTCATTGCCATTGGAAGATGCCTGGCCTACCAGTTCTCCTGAGCAATCTTCGGGCATGTTTACTGTAAACACGGTTCCTTGATCGGAGTGCTCCAGGCTGATATCGCCCCCCATCATCTCGAGTACTCCTTTGGTTACAGCCAATCCAAGTCCCAACCCTTTATTTTCGGAGTTAATAGAATGGTTGATCCGGTAAAAACGGTCAAATATTCTGTCACTATTTTCCCTGCTAATACCAATTCCCTGATCGTGAAATGAAAACATAATATGATCATCAACAATTGAAAGGGTTATTTTAATATGACTGTTTTCAGGACTGAATAATATTGAGTTGCTCAATAAATTGGAACAAACAAGCTGAAGTTTGTCCGGGTCGGTTTTGAAAAAGTCCTGTTCACGTGTAGTAGAAGAATTGGTGTATTGAAATTCCACCGTAATATGCTTTCTGTCACTTAAAATGTTGTATGTGTTAATCACATTTGTAATCAAGTCAATGACTTTAACATTAGATATTTCAGGGAAAAATTCCCCGGCTTCGAGCTTTGCTGCGGCAAAAATATTTTTCAACTGAAAATCCAGTTCAAATGCTTCTTCATGGATCATCCGTGCAAAATCTTGCATTTTCTCATAATCTTCTTTCTTCATGTTCATCAAATGTTCTGTAAGGCCGAGTATGGAGGCAAACGGATTGATGATATCATTGGTGATATTAGAAATGAAATGGCTTTTCATGGATTCGGATTCTTCCAGTTTTTTATTGACAGTCACTAATTTATCTGTCATCTCACGAAGTTCGCGAAGTGTATCATTATTTTGTTGAAACCGCTTTTGCAGTTCATCCAGCAATTGTTGGTCTGTTAATTTACTCATGATGCTATGATTTAAAAGGTTTTTTGAA
>CAZJWE010000329.1:0-2712 GCA_964549265.1 uncultured Bacteroidales bacterium
TGCTCGCCGGGCGGGCAGAACGACGTGCCGGAGATAGTGTCAAACGAAACCAGTCCCGGGAGTTATACCTAAGTAAAGCGCTATTTCACTCCGTTCATAACGCTCAACTTAGGTTAAAACTGGATAAAATTAATAATATTTTAAAAACAATACTATGTCTGAAAAAATAATTAAGAACAACTGGCTTAATCTTATAAAAGGAATACTGATAACCCTGTTTGGGCTGATTGCTCTATTAAAGCCTGATACGGCGCTTGTTACGTTGGTTAAGGTTTTTGGTGCATTTGCTGTTGCCGGGGGTATTTTTGTTTTAATATTTTCATCAACCAACAGGCATTTACCGGGTAACAAGTTTTGGATGGCAGAAGGCATTATTGATCTGCTAATTGGTATTATCCTCCTTACTTTTCCCCAGGCTACAGTTAAAATATTTGTCATTATAATTGCTTTATGGGCTATTATAATGGGCGTTATACAATTAACCACCTATAAACGTTATAAATATTTTCTTTTTAATAAGAACCTTCAATTGATAAGTGGCATAATTACCATCATTATTGGCCTTATTTTATTATTTAACCCATTTGAAGGCGGGATGATCCTGGTCGTGCTTATTGGCCTGCTTGCTATGTTCGTGGGAATTAATACCATCATGAACACGGTAAAAAAATCGGGGTAATATTTTTTTTCCTTTGTACCTTATTGATCATATTCTTTTTTTAGCATAATATTTTAATTGTTGCTGGTCTGCTGGTTGCTGGTTGCTGGTTTGCTGGTTTGCTGGTTGCTGGTTTGCTGGTTTGCTGGTTGCTGGTTGCTGGTTTGCTGGTTTGCTGGTTGCTGGTTTGACCTTTCATGTCTGACCTTAGGAACAAGCAAAAGAATCCATAAAAAAAAGGGCTGTAAAAATTACAGCCCTTCGTTTTAATAATAAAATGTCTTATTTAGCAAAAGCAGCGCCAAAACTATCAAAAAAGTTTTCTAATGCTTCTGCATCTTTTTCTATATTCACAGAAATTTTATCAGCATATTTTTCAGCACTTTCTGTGGTACCATCGGGGTATTTAAACACAATATCAAAAGGCATATCAGGATCTGAACCGTCACCCTTTACTGCTTTGATGTCAGCCATCTTGTCACCGCCAACTTCGTGCAGGGCAAGGCTTACATTATTATTTATTGCCTTAAGCATATCATCTTCAGTAGCACTTTGGTCTTCCATTAACGCATCAATATCATTTTGTAATTCAACTAAATCAACATCGCCATCCAATTTAATTGTTCTGTATGTTAAATAACCATCAAATTTAGTAGGCTCTTCTTTTGTATCATCGGTAAATGTGGCATTAATACCAGCACCAAAAATAGTGGAGCCGCTTAATGATATGTCAGCATCTGCTTCGGCATTTGCGCCATTGTCAACCATGCTGGCACTGAAAGAATAAGGTGACATCTCAACGGATGCAGACAACGATGTAGGTGTCCCCTCAGTATTATATTCAGCGCTATAATCAATTGTGATTACATCTACACCATCCAGTTTAAGATCAGCAGCAATCTCCGTTGGTTGATATTCGGTAGTATTCCAATCGCCAACAAAAGATGTCTCTTCATATTTAGAAACAGTTAAAATTGCATCATTATCACTACTGGTTTGTCCTTCCGAGGGAAATTTAACAATAATCTTATCAGCCGGATTGTTTTGCTGTATATCCCATCCCTGAGTTGTTGCATTCCATGTGTACTTTCCTACTTTACTGGTAAAATTAAAGCTTGTACTTTTTACAGATTTTTTCAGGTTAGGCAGGAAAGCTTGTTTAATCCTTTCAGAAGGAGATAAATCACTATCCCCGGTACTCTTAACTGACCCGCCAAACGGATCTTCTACATCAGCACAAGCATTAAATCCTTCCATTGATTTCATACCTTCTGTTTCAGACAGGCCTGCAAGATCATCATCCATTTCACTGATGGCCCCATTGATGGTTTCCTTCGCATCTTCTGTTGCCTTTTTATCACTGTTACATGAGTAAAATGCAAAAATTGATGCAATAACGATTAAAGATAAAATTGTTCTTTTCATAATTATAAAAATTTAAAATTTAACATTACTTTTATTATACTAATTATTAATTATTTGTAACAAAAATAAAACTATTATCACTATCAACCAAATATATTTTGTTTAAAATATGACGAAAATATTACAAAAACAGTTGGAATGTTTTTATTAATATCTTTTTTGTATTTTTTTTCTTTTAAAAAAAAGTTATTACCTTTGAAAAAAATGTCAAATCAAATGGATAACAAGAAGTTACAAGCAAGTATAATACAGTTAATCAAGAACAAATATGTAATAAGTTTGCTTGTATTACTTATTTGGCTTCTTTTTTTTGACAGGAATAATTTGGTTGACAGGTATAAGGATGTAAAAAACCTGAACCAATTGAAAGAAGAAAAAGAGTATTATAAAGAGAAGGTTCAGACCACTAAAGAAAGGATGAATGAGTTAAAAACGGACAGGGAGAACCTTGAAAAATTTGCCAGGGAACAATACCTAATGAAAAAAGAAGATGAAGACATCTTTGTTATTATAGAGGATGAATAGGAGATGATGTTTGTTAGTGCGATAAGAGGCTAAACCAGATTATCCGGATTAATTATTCCAGTCAAACACCACACCTATATACTCATCATTCTTTTCACGCAATC
>CAZJWE010000330.1:0-893 GCA_964549265.1 uncultured Bacteroidales bacterium
ATGCCCGGCCAGAAAAAAACCACAATTTTTAATGTGGGTTTTCCGAATTGTTGTAAAAAAGCTTCTTTAGTTGCTTTTTCTGTTTCAAGGGATTTGCTTTCCCAATTCCATCCGGGGGGTTTTACCTTTGTACTGATAACAAAAGAATCACGGTCGTAATCTTTCAATATTTCTCCCAGTTTTTCTTCATTTCTTCCGCCCTGGTATGACTGGGCCGTGTCAATATGTACAATGCCTTTATTCAGCGCTGCCTTGATAAGGTTGTAATTATCTACTTTCATCGCGCCCAGGCTAACAATGGGCAATTTTATTCCTGTGCTGCCCAGTTCACGATAAATGAAATCTTTTTTTTCTTCCCCGGGGTAATTGTATTGTAGCTGGGTTTTGTTAAATACCAATCCGCCTACTAATCCTGTAGACGATAGTTTTATGAAATTCCTGCGATTTAATGGCTTGTTTTGCATAATAGCATAGTTAATTAAAATGGAACTTAATGGACAAACACTAATTATTGATTACAAATTTAATAAATAATACAATCAACATCATATAATTGTTTACCTTATAAATATTTTTATTATTCTAAAAATTGTTTTTAAAAAAATATACAAAGTATTTGTTTTAATTAAAAATATTTATTATATTTGCCAATACAAAACTTTTCGGAATAGGTTTTAGTTGGACTAAAAAGGCCCTTGTGATTTTTTCACAGGGCTTTTTTTTATGTATGGTAGAATTTTTAGTGAAATTTTAGTGTTTTTGTGATTTGGTGGTGAAAAAACAGAGCTGCTAAAACACTAAATCTCCAAACAGCACGAAAAAGAAAGAAGCAAGAGACAAGAAACAAGAAGCAAGATGATCCCGGACGAATGAAGCATTTGGGATATAGGAAG
>CAZJWE010000330.1:903-2706 GCA_964549265.1 uncultured Bacteroidales bacterium
TAATAACTAATAGCTAATGGGTAATAGGTGATAGGCAATTTGCAAAATACAGAATACAGAATACAGAAGCAATTTTTAAACGAACTGGACAACAACGAACTAAACTCACTCAACTAAATTAACTTACAAACCAACAAGCTCCGGGGTTTTCCCGTCAGGGACATTATATCGGTAAAATAATTTAATTTTAACCGGACACTACTGAAATTTTATGAATAATGCCTGATAAATGTTTACATTTGTAATGTGTTTAAAAAATTAATATATGAAACAAGTTCTTATTCTATCTATCTTTTTTTGCTTTCTGTCTTTAAAAGGGTTTACACTAAACAGTGTGTGTAAAAAAGAATTTTCGTGTGTTTCTTCGGTTATGCTTGTTCAGCAACAAACGGTTGCTGATGAAGCAGTGAAAGATTCCAGCAAGGCTGAAGCAGAAGACGGGCATATGTATGGTATCTGGTTATTTTTTCTGGTACTGGGCGGCGGTATTGCTTTTATGGTTATTTTTTTCATTACTTCCATAATATCTTACAAAAAGCGTGTAAAACAACACCATAAAAATAAAGCTGGTAAAATAAATTGAATTTTATTTGTTCGTTTTTTGGTTTTGTGTTATTTTTATAGGATTAACATAAAACCAACTTATTATGAGACACGCAATTTTCTTTTTAGGAATGCTTTGCTTTGCATCTTTTTTGTCAGTATCAGGACAAAATTATCGTTATTTAAAAATTTCCACATTATTATGCACCAATCATAAATACCAGGAGATTGACTGGTATGATGGCGGGCAGGCGTACCCTGACCCTCACCTTACAAGCGCCAATGATAATGGTATGCAGGTCTTTGGCGATGGAGCTGACTGGGAGATATTTCTGCCATATGACGGAGACCCGGGCACCCATGCATGGATAGGCTATATTGATGATACTTTATTGCTCGAGGAGATCATCCTTGATCTGGGTGACGGGAACGGGATTTTTCCTGATAGTATAAGGATAGAGAAATGTTGTGGTGACCTTACCCGCTTTCAGTGTTGGGCATCCAATGATAATGCAAACTGGGACCTGTTCCTTGATACTACGTTGGCCAGTGCATCTTTTAGTGAAAGGTATTTTCCATTGCATCTTGATGTAGACAATATGCCCCCCACGCCACCCTCGAACCTTACCGCGGCTTATGTCACTGCAAACACATTAACATTATTCTGGGGGGCATCATCCGATAACAGGGAAGTGACGGAATACGAAATATTCAGGGATGGGGTTCCTGTTGGTACTACAGGTAATACAAATTATTATGTTTCTGGCTTGTCTCCTGCTACAAGTTACAATTATTATGTTGTAGCAAAAGATTTTAGCGGGAATGAGTCTGAACATAGCGACACGGTAAAAGTGATAACCAATGAGGTTGATGAAGAAGCACCATCTGCACCCGGCAATTTAACGTCATACAACATAACTTCAAAGAGTGTAGATGTGTCATGGGAGTCGTCAACAGATAATATTGGTGTTATCGGATACATTGTTTATCTTGATGGCATACCGGTTGGTACAGCAGAAGAGACATCTTACACTATTCCCGGCCTTTCTCCTTCTTCGGATTATGATGTTGCGGTGAAGGCGAAGGATGCAACAGGAAATATTTCTTTAAGCAGTAATATTGAAAATCTTACGACATCCGTGGCAGGCGAAACAGAGATGATGGTAGGTACCAATTTTTGGGATGTTGCATGGGGAGGAGCCAGTGCTGATCCATTCAAAAACACCTACCAGTTAGTAAGCGGTGTAAACCCCTGGAAAA
>CAZJWE010000331.1:0-2702 GCA_964549265.1 uncultured Bacteroidales bacterium
CAAAAGTTACAAAACAGGGCAACGCCCTGTTCAAACAAAGCACTAACCCATTGCTTTGAAAGAGCAAAAGCCAATGTTGTTTTTTTCAAATCAATCGTTATTTAGAATAGAGCCAAAAATTTTACCGTAGCTTTGGCTATGCCTGTATTTTTTGCCTTGTAAAAAGAAAAATATCATCAAAAATTTTAGTTCGTTGAATTAACAATCTACACACTAGATCAACTAATCTTAAAAAAAGCTGAAAGCTCAAAGCAAGACTAATACACCCCACTCATTTATTCAATCAACTCAATCCCCACATCAAATCCACCCTTTAACCTTATAATACCCGATAGCAAACCATTCTCGAATAATAAGAATCTCATATTTTAATTGTGTCCATAAGTTATACCGGAGGTCAAGGTTTGTTTCTGTTTTACTTAAAAGCGATTTATCCTTTTCACGTAAACTTTTGTCTTTTAATGAACCGGGGGCCAGGTCAGAAGAAAAAGAAGAATATCCGGCAATGTTTTCAAAACCTGTTTTTTTGTATGTTTTAATTGCTCTGTACATGTGTTCGGGAGAGGTAACCAGCACAACAAGAACCGAATCTAACCCTGGTTTCAGCATCCTGGCTATATTCATAGCTTGTTTTCTGGTATTATACCCGTCAGTTTCAAGACGAATTCTGGTTGAATCAATTCCTCTTAACATGATTTCATGTTTCATTTTCCATGCATCGCTTTTTGTAATATCATTTGAATGATGGGGCAATGCAATGAACACGCCGGCATACGGAAAGGTTTTCGCCAGTTTCGAAGCATAAAAAGTTCGCATCAACCCCGAACCACTTGGCATGCCATTTCCTCCTAAAACAATAATTGCGTCAGGCTCCTGGTGAAATTCTGTTTGGTGTGTGCCCATCCAATAGTATGTCCAAAAAGGATAATCTGTAAAACACAGGATAATTAAAAACAATGATATATATCCAAAAGCAATCACGACCCGCTTCAACACATTCCGTAATATCGAAACAGTGCGTTTGATATATTTGTTGTTCTGTATATTGAATTGTTTTGTCAAAACGGAAATTTTATAGTACTAACTAATGTCTGTCTATAAACTAACTATATAAACAGGTGTTAAAAATAAAAAAAAAATATTAATTATTGATGTGATAATTTGTTTATTTGTTTGGTTTTACTGCATATTTAGTGGAAGCCATATTGAGTATTCAGTATTCAGAATTCAGAATCGCTTTATAATAGGCTTCAATTGATTTACTCAGTTCTTCAACCAAGGGAAGTAACTGACTGCTATCTCCATAATTTAGATATTTTGACAACAATAGATAATATCTACTTTCTTCTAGCTAACCTTGTGCGATATTCAAGAATCTCAATTTGTCTGCTTTGCATCTTATTCATTATATTTGTTTTTTGAAAGAAAGGAATTATTAGAAGTCCCCTTAAATCTTTAAAGTTTTTCGACTTTTTATTATTCATCTGTTTATTTTTTAGGTACTACCCTTATTTTAGTGGTTAAATATTTTTACAGGACATAAAATACTGTTTAAATGTGGTTTAAATGTGGTTTGACTTGTTTTTAATTTATGAGCTAACAGCTAACTGTATTTCCAACACAACATATAAACTACGTTAAACTATATTTCAACCACATATAAACTATTTTTCCAACCCCCATAAATAAATCGCAAATTACCATTAAATTCGTGGTAAAACCAAAAATATAGAAATTATCTGTTTATTTACCCGTTAGCTTGAATAGGTTTCCTGCACCTTATGATGCATAACAGAATTTCATTTAAAACATATTAAAAAAGCCCCAATCTCATCATTATGGATTGGGGCTTTTCATTAAATAATAGTAATTAACTAAACCATTACTAACTAAACCTCGGTTTTTGATTATTTAAATCAAATATTTTTAAAAAAAAGACTATTCCTTTATAAAAATTTCATTGATAATCCCTTGCCCGTTACTGCAAGTGATCACATACATCCCGGAGGACAGATTAGAAATATCAATTTGTTGAATGTTATTTTCCTGTATATCAATGAGAGTGTTTCCGGTTAAATCACTTACTTTAACACTTGAGATCCCTTCTATTCCGGAAATTTTTAATGTTTCTTTTGCCGGATTCGGATAAAATTTTACAATTGCATTAAGCTGAGCACTGCTGATTGATTGGCCGCCTAATGTAAAATTAGCTGTAATGGATTTGTCTGCATCCATGGTGACCTGGATGCTGTCGTTTGTTGAAGAAATATCACCAGTCCATGAAACAAATGAATAACCACTATCCGGAACGGCTACTGCAGTAACAACAGTACTTGTATCATAAGTTCCTCCAGGAGGATCTAAGGTAATACTTCCTCCGGCTGTAGCGCTGGCATTAAGATCGAATTGTGTAGGCCCAAAAGCCACTGATGTGTCTCCAACGGCAATATATCTTAAATACAACTTTCCATCAACATCGGCTTTATCGAATCTATAAAGACTTACAGAAGCAATATTAGTAATATCTGTATAACCAAATATTCCCGGGTAAAATTTAAAACTATATGTTTCCCATTCCGAGGATAAATATGTTTTATGCTGCGTTGAAGTATGATTGCCTTCGCCATCCGTGAGCTGAATAACCAATTGGATATTATGGAGCATGCTGCCCCCACCCGTAACGGAATAAAATATGAATTTTT
>CAZJWE010000332.1:0-2696 GCA_964549265.1 uncultured Bacteroidales bacterium
AAATTAAAAAACCTGGGATTGGGATTTTCTGTGCTGCCCGGAATGATATTTAGATTAACGGAAAATATTCATTTTAATATTAACATCCCCTTCCGGTTTTATGAAATGTATGTACAAAGGTATAATTATGAAAATTTCAATGTACAGGAAAAAATAAGAAAAAATTACTCCTTGAACAGCGAGATCATGCCTGCAAAATATTATTTAAGGATGGGGTTGGAGTTTGTGCTGGATAAAAAGTAAATTTACATAACACAATAATTCTATCATACTTTCAAAAACAAACTATGGTACCAAAACTGTTTGTATATGTACTATTTTTCATCGTTTCTATAATTCACATCAATGCCCGGGAAGCATCACAACAAGAAAAAACAAGAACCATAAAAGTATATTGCAATGCATTGTATAGGACAAATACATTCATCAGGCATTCAATTTTAGACATAGAGAAAACCGGCATACAGCATTGGGATGTCAGTATTTATTCGTTTGCATTGGAACGTTCCCTGAATTCTTTTTTAAGCCGTGAAATTGAAATTATGCCGCTCAATATAATAACCACTACATTCAGAGATATCAAAAATGAAGGAACCGATATTTCTAAATTTGTACTCTATGAATCATACTTCCGCTATCAGTTTACTTATAAGATAAATGCAAAGAACATAAGTTATTATATCGGTGCATCCCCAGTTTTATTTTTTAATCTAATGCACAGAAAACCTGTTGAAGATAATCCATATACAATGATGAATGTTGGACTTGGCATATCCATCATCCCTGGTATTTCTGCCCGGTTAACAGATAACATCCGCCTGAATATTGATGTCCCGTTCCGTTTAAACGACCTTATGCTGAGAAGATATATTACACAACCGCTTAATGACAAACAATATCCTATTCGATCCACAAAAATTAAAAATGTATTGTTCCCTCACAGATACCTGCTGCGCATGGGGTTGTCTTTTAGCTTAAAAGAATAAGAGTATTTTACATATTAATTTTTCAATAGCACCTAATGATTTAGGCACTATTCTAATAAATGGCTGATAAATCTAACAAATTGTGTTTTTTGAAAGAAAGGAATTATTAGAAGTCCCCTATATATAAACAAATTGCAAGTTACCATTAAATTCGTGGTAGAACCATTATTAGAATAGAGTCAATTATCTTAACTATATCATATAGCCACTAAAAAAAATGCATTAATTTTGACGATGAAAAAAATTTTTGTGTTGAATGAATTCCAACACATGTTTTGATGATTGAGTGTCTTAATGTAATTAACTTAAAATGAGCAAGAGACATCATAACAACGGAATTGTAGCGCATATCATAGCGCCATTTCATCGCTTCTTTAACCTCCAGGCTTCAACCGGTATTTCATTGATCATTTCTACGATCATTGCAATGGTTTGGGCCAATTCTGAATGGAGTTATTTATATTATGCAATTCGCGAATATAAAGTGGATATTATTTTTCAGGGGCATCATTTCTCTGAAAGCCTGCTGTTTTATGTGAACGAAGGACTGATGTCGCTTTTTTTCCTTGTAGTTGGACTTGAAATAAAACGGGAGCTGATTGTGGGTGAATTATCTACATTTAAGCATGCATCATTGCCTTTTTCAGCAGCGATTGGCGGAATGTTAATGCCTGCGTTATTATTTTTGTTGTTCAATACAAACCCCTTGCATACCAAAGCCTGGGGTATACCGATGGCAACAGATATTGCGTTTGCTATCGGTATTTTAAGTTTAATGGGAAACAGAGTGCCATTCGGACTTAAAATATTTTTAGCTGCGTTTGCCATTGTAGATGATATTGGAGCGGTACTGGTGATAGCATTTTTTTATTCAACAGGGATTGAATGGTCATTCTTGCTGGCAGGTGGTATTTCCCTGGCATTACTCATCTTAATGAATATGTTGAATATCAGATATTTGTTGGTTTATTTTGTCATAGGCCTGGGTATTTGGTACTGCTTATTGTGTGCAGGCATCCATCCTACTGTATCCGGAATTTTGGTGGCATTTGCCATTCCGGCCAAACGAAAAACAAATCTGGCATTATTCATTAAAAAGATGGAAGATGACATTGATGAATTCGGGAAAGACCACACATACAACAAAGTAGCTTTGTCAAACAGCCAAATTGCTGCCATTGATAATATCGGACACAGGATTAAACGGGTACAAAGTCCGCTCCAATATGTAAATCATCACATCCATGGATTTGTCCTGCATTTTGTCATGCCCCTTTTTGCCTTATTCAATGCAGGAATAGCACTGAATAATCCTTCATCATTATTCACCAATGGTTCGCTCACGATGAATATTGCTTTTGCTATGTTATTTGGTAAAGTGATTGGCATAAGTCTATTTTCTCTTATAGCTGTAAAAACAGGCATTTCAACACTGCCCAACAGGGTTAAATGGATACAAATTGTTGGAGCAGGGCTTTTAGGCGGTGTTGGCTTTACGATGGCAATATTTGTTAATAACCTTGCATTCCATGACCCTCTTCTACAGAATCAGGCTAAATTAGGAATACTCGCGGGATCACTTGTTTCGGGTATATTGGGATTTATTTTAATCCGCAAGGCCTTATACAAACAAAAGTTTCATCATCATTATTAACTTGGTACTACCCTTATTTTAGTGGTTAAATATTTTTACAGGACCTAAAATACTGT
>CAZJWE010000333.1:0-2696 GCA_964549265.1 uncultured Bacteroidales bacterium
CGACCCATCACGGTTCGACAGCTAAAAAATATGAACAGCCATCGTTATTTTTTGTTCCGACACAACTGTAGAAATAGTATTTTCTTTCTTCCTTTTTCCTTACGTGGACTACATATTTTTTTACGCTGTCTTCACCGGATGGGTGCCCGGCTGCGGAGCCTCATGCACGAGATTCCCCCAAAAAGTTTGTGTTATATTTATCAAACACACTTCTTAGAATTGAGCCAAAGGGTTTTAAAAGTAGTTACATAATAGACAGCCACTAACTAACCGATTATATTTTAGATGAATTAAATGTCCCTGTTATTTTTTTACCTGTTTTAATGCTTGCTTTGATTCCAGTCCTGATTCCGTTTGTCAAAGTATTAAACATGGTTTGATGCTGTTCTTCTTCTGTGCCAAATATCTCGTTGATGATGTTCCGGTAGCGTTCATTCAGTACATTCCGTTTGATTTTGAGGGTTGGGGAGAGTTCTCCGGTATCGGGCCCCCATTCTTCGTGTACCAGCTTGAATTTAATGATTTGTTCTGTTTTACCGAGTGCTTTATTGAATTCAGCTATTTCTTTGCGATAGAGTTTTAGCACTTCGGGGTTTTTAATGAGGTCTGCATTATCTCTGAATTCAATTTTATTATGATATGCCCAGTTATGCAGATGATGAAAGTTCGGAGATATGAGAGCAGCGGCAAATTTTTGGTTTTCTCCAACCACCATCAATTGCTCAATAAATATTGATTCTTTAAATTTATTTTCGATGATTTGTGGTGCTATATATTTCCCGCTCGAAAGTTTGAATATTTCTTTTTTGCGATCTGATATTTTGAGGTATTTATTATCTACAAATGATCCAATGTCACCTGTATGGAACCATCCGTCTTTATCAATGGACTGTTCGGTAAGTTTATTTTCTTTATAATATCCTTTCATTATATTGGGGCCTTTGCAGAGTATTTCACCGTCCGGAGATATTTTTACATCAACGTGTTCGAGTACAGGCCCCACTGTACCCAGTCTGATTTCATTGGTTGTAAGGTTATTGACGGCAACCACCGGAGAAGTTTCTGTCAGTCCGTATCCTTGTAATATTTTAAAACCTGCTGCCCAGAATATCTTTTCAAGTCGTGGTTGAAGTGAAGCGCCTCCGGAAACAATGACTTCAACATTTCCCAATGCTTCTTTCCATTTTTTAAAGATCAATGCGTTGGCAATTTTTAATTTTTGGTTATAAAACCATGATTTGTTCTCCATGCTGAATTGCAAGCCTGTGTCCACTGCCCAGAAAAAAATCTTGCGTTTTATGAATGGTAGTTCTTTGCCTTTTCCAATGATCCTGTCGTACATTTTTTCGAGCAGCCGAGGCACTGTAATGATCAGTTTGGGTTGTACTTCTTTAAGATTATCTGCGATAGTGGCCATGTTTTCTGCATAATATATGCTTATGCCTTTGTATTGCAGATGATAGTTCATCATGCGCTCATAAATATGGCTGAGAGGAAGAAAACTCAGTGACCGGTGATGTTGCCCGAAGGGATGAGCGTGTGATGTGCTGATGAAATTGCTGACAATGTTTTTATGTGTAAGCATGACTCCTTTGGGATGCCCGGTTGTGCCGGATGTATATATGAGTGTGAAAATATCTTCCGGTAATATGGAGTGTTTTATGTTGGTTAGTTCGCGTTGATAGTGAGGTGCATTGTGTTTACCTGCTTGAATGATGGCACTCCAGTGTTCTGCCCCGGTTTCTTTATCAAATGTGTAGACTTTTTGAATGGCTTTGATCTTTTGGATGACAGGACATAGTTTTTGGTATAGTGATTTATCGGAAATGAGAATGATTTTTGGTTTGCTGTGATTCAGAATGTATTCATAATCAGTTGCACTGATGGTAGGATATACCGGAACACTGATAATGCCGGCCTGGCTCATGCCCATGTCTGCAAAATTCCATTCGGGCCTGTTGTTGGAGATAATGGCAATTTTATCTTCTTTTTTCAGTCCTAAAGAAAGCAATCCCAGGCTAAAATGATTTGCATTTTGGATGTATTCTTCGCTGCTGTATGTTTTCCAAACACCTTGTTCTTTGGCAGCCAGGGCGTCTTTTTTTTTGTAAAAATTCCGGTACCTCTCTAAAAGGTCAAATGTACGGGTTACTAATTCCATAATAATATGTGGTTTTACTGCATATTTAGTGGAAGCCATATTGAGCATTCAGAATTCAGTATTCAGAATTTAGAATCGCTTTATAATAGGCTTCAATTAATTTACTCACTTATTTTGTATACCGACAAAACTAATTGATGTGATTTTTGCCATACAATTAAATCTTTAAAGCTTTTCGACTTTTTATTATTCATATGTTTATGTTTTTTCTTGTCTTCTAAATTCTGTCTTTTGAATTCTGAATTCTAAAATAAACACTATTTCCATAAAAATTGCAGTAGCACCTAATATGTAAATACTTTTTTGAAGTTCAATTTTATTATGTAGCTAAGATAAATAAAATGAGTTAATTAATTAATTGAGTTAATTGAGTGAGTTGATTGAGTTGAGTGGGGTTGGTTAGACACATTGTTTTCCGGATTGGAAGATGAATAAACCCGAAGATTCAGTCAATGAAAATTATACAAATATATAAACTATTTTTCCAACCCCCATAAATAAATCGCAAGTTACCATTAAATTCGTGGTAGAACCT
>CAZJWE010000334.1:0-2696 GCA_964549265.1 uncultured Bacteroidales bacterium
CTATTCCAAGGGTAGTTGAGAAAAATAATTTTTTAAATAGAAATAAATTCGACAATGAAATGTTATAATAAATTTTTTTGTTTTTTAAATCATTAGCCAAAGGTTCTCTGCTTAGAGGGAAGAATTTTTTATATTGAAAATATCTATATATGAAATGAAACCCGCCGGAACATATCCATGTCAGCTTTTTTTCTGCTATTCTGAAAGATGTGATTCCTGAAAATCTTTGGAAGTTAGTGTTTGTTTTCGAATCATTATTATACAATAATCCTACACTCATTTGATCAAATGTGTAGCTTATCTCTGCATTAAAACGATGCAGGTTTGACATTTCCCCTGAAAAATTAGTATTGGTATAATCAATTCGTGAATATATTTTTTTAAAAGCAATATGCCCGTGATGATTAGCCGTAGATGTGTGTTGTAATTCATTTATAATATTTGAAAGAGTATCTTGTGCTTTTGATTTGCTAAATATACAAATCATTAACATTATACATATAATATGGGTGCGATATCTCATGTTAATAATAAATCCTTTTTTAAATAACTATTTAAAATTCATTCAAATTTAAATAAAAAAATTGTCATGGCTTGATTCATATTCTTTTTTCTTGTCTTCTAAATTCTGTCTACTGTCTACTGAATTCTAAAATAAACACTATTTCCACAAAAATTGCAGTAGTACCAGAATTTTTAAGTTTTTGTGGCAGATAAGGAAAAGCAGAAGCCATTATTAAAACAGCTTCTGCTTTTTCCTGAAGTAGTTTTATTTATATATGACCTTAATCGTTTTATCCTGCCCATTGAATTGATAATGTAAATAATAAATTCCCGGGGGGTATGAGGTGAGATTAATCCTGGCATTATAATTCACCAGGTTGTTGATTTTTTTGTCGAGTATTTTGATTCCCAAAATATTGTATAATTCATACGATAAGGACTCTTTGTCGCCGGATGTGAATTTAAAAACAAATATTCCGTTATTGGGATTCGGGTATAATTTCACATCAAGACCATCTGTATTTATTTGTAATGATCCTGGAGAATCTTCTTTGACCACAATGGTGTCTGAATCCTGGCATCCATTGGAATCAATTACCACGACATGGTATATTCCTGCATTGTCAATATATAGCGTAGAATCCGTGCTGTTGTCATTCCACAGGTAATCCACGCCTTCTCCTGCATCCAAATAAACAGGCAGAGCCGTGGTTAATGTGTCGGGCCCTAAGTCCACAACAAACTCATAACTTTCTACCCGGGCAGATATTTTATTATTGGATGTATCATTATCATGTTTATAGGCCAATCCCATGGAAAAATCATATATTTTATGTGTACTCAAATCAACCAATGAATCAAATGTATATATAGTGGCTTCATTGGGGTCTAACGCTGTATCTTCAGCATAATATTCCCATACTTTATCAGACCCTTCTAATGTGTAGTTAAGATGAACGGTGTCGTGTGGAAGTACAGGCATGTTTCCTATGTTCATGAAAATAATATTGGCTGTATCTTCACCGGTAAAGGAACAATCTCCTAATAAGGCGGAGTCAGCAGGGTAAATAATCATAAGGTCTGCAAAACATTGGCCATCGTTATTGCCAGGAGAAGCATAAACAGGAGAGCCGTCGGCAATGGTGTCTACGTAGGAGTTAGAGGCTAACCAGTTTTCAGGGGCATTATTATCAGTATATGGGTTGCATAGCACCAGTGAAGAGCCGGTGCCACCGGCATCAGGCCAATCAACAGTGTTGTCATAGCTGACGGAATCAACCAGTTGGCCGGAATTGTCGAATAACCTGATGGTTTCTCCACCATTGTTTAATACGCCTGTCCATTCAAAAGCAGAACATCCGTAAAAGCGCCGGAACACAGCCGAATCCTTTGCCACAATGATATATTCACCGGGTTGAATTGTTGTATCCGGAAAAGTAATACTGATTGCTTCTGATAAATAATAGTCCAAAACATTGATGCCGGAATTGCTGCTGTTTAGTATCTCAATAAACTCAAGCGTATCCGTACCAGATGTAGGATCATCGTACATGATTTCAGTAATTACCAAATCCTGCGATATTGCATGCATTGATAATGATAACATAAATACCAATCCTGTAATGCGTTTCAAATGTTTCATGATAAATAATTTTTATACGGTTTTTAAAATAATATTTTGACAGCACAAAAATATAAAATAATTTTACTTAAAAAAACATAGTATAAAATTTAACATAAATTTAACATGTATTGTGTATAATTAATATTGTTTGATTTCAGAAATTTACAGAAGCACATTTTTTATTCGATCAACATTGAAAACAAAGATTCAATATGTTGTTTTGTGAAATTGAAATGAAAAGCTCATCCAAAGAACTTTTTATTTTTCACAAAAGTTTATTCAAATTTAAACAGGATTTTATTTATATTTGATGTTATAATTTTAAAAATAAATAGATAACGAACTATAGAAGGATTTGCTATATGGTCGTTATATCAATGAGTTATGTAGGTGAAGAACTGTTTATATAATAGGCATAAACAACATGTTGTTGTGGATGTGTTGGCGTTCATTTTAAGAAAATATAGCGTTGTATCGGAAAAGAATTGATGTGAAAAATTTTTATCTTTGTACAAAAACAAAATATGACAGAATTTAAGGAAAAATATATAAATCCTTTTACCGATTA
>CAZJWE010000335.1:0-2682 GCA_964549265.1 uncultured Bacteroidales bacterium
CAGGAGTTTCCTTTTCTTTTGGATCAGTTAATTGTTCGATATCATTTTGTTGTTCCGGGAATTTGCAGTGGTAGACTTTTTTAAATGTAATGCGTTTAACAACTCCTTTCATACCCGGTGCAGTATTTTTTTTATTGCTCCCGGAAATCCGTTTATAAACGCTTACAAACGTTTACAAACGCTCAATTTAATTTTGTTATGTGCTTGTTTTTTATATATTTGCATAAACTAAAAAAATATATTATGTTTGTTTATGCCCAAAATTGCCTATAACGACAATTGGCGTTGTAGACTTGTTACCGTGCATTAAAACGAACCGAAACACTTAACAAATATCGAAATGAATGATTTTTTAATAGCAATACTTATTGGACTTGTAGCTGGATTGATAGATGTAATCCCAATGATTATTCAGAAGTTGGATAAACGAGATACTATTTCAGCATTTGTACATTATTTTGCACTTGGACTGATTATCCCATTTGTAAATTGGGGCATTGCTCCGTGGATAACAGGAATAGTAATTGCACTTTTGACATCTATTCCGATTATGATAATTGTTTACCCCAGAGATAAAAAGGCTATAATTCCAATGGCTGTTTTTTCATTGATACTTGGGGCTGGAATTGGAATTGCAGGAGCAAAATTTATCGGATAAATGAATGAGTTGATAAAGGAAATACAAAACGGAAGGATTCTTAAAAACAATGGGAGTTGGATGTATTGTGACAAGTGTAACAAGACTGTTGGTTATTTGTGCTATTCAACGTATCAAGACTTTCAATTTGATTTTGTATGTAAATGCGGAAACCAAGGTTCGTTTAAATTAAAATATCAAACAGAAAGCGGATTGTCTAAATCAAGCGAAAACCTAAAAACGATAAAAAACAGACTGTGTTGCCCAAAAGATGATTCACCATTATTTACAATTGTTGATAAAAATGTGAAAAACGTGAAGTATTCAGTGACTTGTAAGAAATGTTCAACAACCTACGAAAACTAAAATTATGGATATAAAGTTTCATTCGACTGTAATAATGACCCAAGACTTTGATAAGATGAAAGATTTTTATCAGGAAATCCTGCAACAAGAAATAGATGTTGATTTCGGGAACTGTATTGGATTTAAGAATGGTATATCACTATGGAAACTTTCGGAAGATTATCCAATTGCTAAAAAACTTGGAAAAACTTACGACCAGTCAGGAAATAAAAATCTTGAAATTTGTTTTGAGACAGATGATTACGAAAAAGTCATAGCAGAACTGAAAAAGCATGACTTGAGATATTTGCATGAAACAATAGAGGAAAGGTGGGGGCAAAAAACGGTTAGATTTTATGACCCTGAAAACAATTTAATAGAGATTGGAGAGACAATTCCATGCTTTGTTAAACGGTTTTATAATCAAGGACTGACAATTGAGAAAGTATCTGAAAGGACATCAGTACCGATTGAATTAGTAAAAAAAATATGTAAAGAATAGAAAATGAACAATAACGCACGGTAACACGCGGTCATAGCCAATAAGGGTTTCAGAGGTATAAAGATACGATCATCAAAGATCTGACTCAAAAAATTGGTCATAGCCAATAAGGGTTTCAGAGGTATGCGTTGGGTTGTAGCCCGCTTCAACTTTTGGTGTACCTTGATAAGTGGTTCGCCCGCAATCCCTTACTGGCCATACCGCCATACGTTTACCGGCAATTATTTGAAAATAATAACACTAAGGGATACAATTTTAAACCAAAAATATAGTTAATTGAAATAATATTTATTCCATTATGAATAATAACAATTAGATTGCCTCAATACAAGTTTATAAATTAAAAATAGTGAGTTTCGGTTAAATTTGGGCTGATATAAAAAAAATTGTAAATTTGAAAAAAAAGAAAAAAATGAAAGTAGAAAGAAAAAATAACGAAATACTTGTTCGTTTCTCACCAAGTACAGTTACATCAAAAATGCAGGAGATTCTTAACTATCTTGAATATGAGGAATTGACTTCAAGCTCAAATGCTACCCAAAAAGATGTTGATGAATTGACTGAGTCAGCAAAGAAAGGTCGTTGGAAACGAATAAAAAAGGGACTTGGTTTAGATGAATAAAATCATCGTTGACACTAATATAGTATTTACTGCTCTATTAAATATAGATAGTAGAATTGGGCAAATACTGATTAATGGGGCCCGTTATTATGATTTTTATTCCCCAGAATATATTCGCGAAGAAATTTTAGAACATAAAAAAAGGATTAAATCCATCGCGAATCTTAACGAAGAAACATTCATAAAACTCTATGAATTAATCCTAAGAAATATTAAAATACTTAATCATACTTTAATTCCAATTGATGTTTATACGAAAGCAGAGGAACTTTGTAAAACAATTGATATAGATGACACCATTTTTGTTGCTGTTTCTATATACACAAGAGGTAAATTATGGACTGGAGATAATAAGTTGATCAATGGTCTTATTGATAAAGGGTATATACGTTTCATTAAGACAAAAGATTTATACAATGATTTTATTTCCAAACGTAAAATGAAATAATAAAAGCCGGCAATATACAGGAATATGAGCGGTCTGTAAGACCCAGCGAGTATTAGCTTCGCTGAGCTCGTCTTTCGTCCCCGGTTTCGTGTTGAACTAAATCCCGGTCAATTTTCTATGTGTACCAA
>CAZJWE010000336.1:0-2676 GCA_964549265.1 uncultured Bacteroidales bacterium
CTTAAAATTTCATAACTTGCTGATTTATAAAAACCGGGTCTGGAGTTCTGAATTTAACGGGGTACCGGGCGGTACGCTGAGTGGTGTTTACCCCGTGAAATGCGGCGCAATTTTTGCTTTGCAAAAATTATTTCACGGGGTGAAGGTGCACTGGCGGGCTATTAGTCCGTCAGCCGCCTACGATTGTGCAGTCGTGCGTTAGTTGAAAAAGCTAAATTCCTTATCACCATTAAGTTTGTCTTTTATTGGTTTTGTATATATTGTTCTTAATTTTGTGGAAAATATATCTAAAGGCGATGATGAAGGTATTCCATAATTATGTTTTTCTTGGACTGGATTTAAGCACTCCTTTATTCCATAACAACAGTTAGTAGAGTAAATATCATAATCCAGATTTTCAAATAATTTAACTGTTTCATAATTTGGTAATTTATCCTTTGGCACTTCCCCAACAGAAAATATTGCAGGACATCTTGATTTTCTAGGCAATTCTTCCCAAAACACAGGAGATATGTTTTTGAAAGAACCATGATGGGGGATTTGAGCTAATAAAACTTCTTTTTTTATTCGATTTTTTATCTTAATAAAACTTTTTTTTACTGCATCTGATGTCAATAGTATTTCATTTTGATTGTTAGATATACCAATGATAGTAGACAACCTATTGATGTCAGCACTTGTTGTCACAACTTTATTTTTTTTACGCGATATTTTTTTTGAAATAGTCCTATATGTAACACCTTCCGGTGCATAAAACGATAAATAAACATCGGTAAATAGTTTTAATGGTTTTATATGGTATGATACTGGTATTTCATCTTCAGTCTGCAAAGATTCAATCAAATGCATGAACCTTACTATTTCCTT
Source organism: uncultured Bacteroidales bacterium (assembly GCA_964549265.1). GTDB lineage: Bacteria > Bacteroidota > Bacteroidia > Bacteroidales > JBBRXJ01 > CAYMKE01. The sequence goes on from CAZJWE010000336.1 coordinate 868, forward strand.
CTCAACCTTTTTGCTATAAAAGATTCTGTCATATATATCTAAAACCTCAGGAATTAAAGTATGTAAGAAAAATTTAATTTTTATATTATTCTCTATGCAAAATTCAAAGATGTCATTCATTCCAGAAAAATGATCATAATGAAAATGCGACAGAACAATGAATTCTATTTCACTTATTGAATTGTCTTTAATAAAAGTAATTATTTTGTTATTTTGGTCAGGAAAAGTATTGCAATCAACAATTCCCAACTTGAGTTGACCTTTATCATGCCATGTTATTTGAATGGCATCACCTTGACCGACGTTGTAAAATGATATATTTAACAAAATAACTACTTAAAAAGTCGACTGTTTTTAAATTTTTCGGAAAGCTTAATTTTCGGAAAATCTTCTTTTAACGTTAAATCAGGGTCATCATGAATTTGCATCTTAACCTCACCAGCTCTTTCAAAAAATCTCAGAAAAAATAATTTACCGATTTCCAATTTATAGTTTTCAAAGATTTTTGATCTAAAACATCTTTCTTCGTATACACCGTTCTCTTTATCGACCAAACATTCTATAGTTACTGTATCTGCAGAGTAGTCTATTAATCTTGCTGAATAATTATCTGTATTTTTCCATGATTCTAAAATAATATTATCTCGATAAGCTGGAGTAGTTTTTTGCTTTGACTCGTCCACCTCTGTTATTTTCTGCACATTACTATATTTGCTTGCTTTAATCTCTTCTGTATTAATAATTGAACTCAAGCAATCCTCCTTTTGCTTCCAAAAAGCATCTACGAAGTCTTCTTTGTTTCTATTAAAAGAGATAAGCGACTTTGGGTCTGACTGATTATCCTTTGATATTTTTTCAACAATACTATCCATATTTTATATATTATACTGTTTAATTAGACTTTCAGCTTCATTTAGTAATGATTTGAATTTTGAAAATGTAATATTATTAGAGTCTTCTCGAACCTCTGAATGACACATTAACCCAGTATTTCCATCAAACAAATCAGAATTTTCTGCGGTTCTAAATGGGCTAAGGTCATGTGTTTCAATGTCCTTTTCAGAATAATTTCCAAATTCAAATTTACAAAACCTATCATTATTATTGAACTCATAAATACATCCAAAATCTGACATTTGTCCAAATGGATTTATGCTAAAATATTTTGGATTCTTCAAAACTTCAACCACCTTATCTTTATTCATTATTTCAACAGCTTTTAAAATCACGCTGTGTTTTACAGTTTTTCTAAAGCCCTTAAATTTTTGAGCTCTTTCAAATAGATCCCAGAACAATTTCATAATACCATTCTGATTTTTGAGATCTTTTTCTTCTCCTTCATATACAATTGTCAAACCTTCTTTTTGAAATGCAATGGCCATATGCTCTTGGTTGTAAATCAATCGAATACTTTCATTTATAGTGTTCTCATTGTCAATCCCATAACGCAAATTATCTAAGCCAAAATATGGTATTACAGCATCTTTATACTCTTCTCGAAATGAGAGAATATGAACATAATCAAGGTTATATTGTATTCTTCTTGTTTTCATAATATATTCATCAAAGATAATCTATTTTTTTTTTATTACAAAACTCATTCGCTTAACTCAAAAATGTGAGCATGCTGCACAAACGTTGAGAATATGCGTAGTGCGGGATTTCAAGGCACTTCCCTATCAAACCGCTACCTTGTTTATTAAATGCTTTAAACTTCATATTTACCAAATTGCCCCGCATTACGTATATTTATAGTGTGTGCCCAGCATGAGCGTGTACACACACCTGTTTGAAAGGTCTGAAAAAATG
>CAZJWE010000337.1:0-2670 GCA_964549265.1 uncultured Bacteroidales bacterium
CGTTGTACGCAAGCGGGTTTCGTTCTTCGATTTTAGTTTTCTGCTAGTTTGAAAGAAAAATAAAAAATGCCCCGCCCGCTTACGTTTTTTCAAAACGTTTAAGGTTAAAAAATCTTCTTATCAAATAACCTCGTAAAATGGATGCCCCGGTAAACACACAAGTAATAATTATATTTTGCTGAAATTTTACAAGAATACCCATTATCGGGTAAATAGCAAGCTGAATTAATAAACTTACTATAAACCCAACCATAGTATTAGTAATTGCTTCAATCCAGCTAAATCTACGTGTTTGCATTACCATTCAAGTTTTAATTGTCCTTTTTCTTCTTTAGCTGCATTGTGGTTTCGTTTATTCAATTCAAAATAGCTTTCTTTAAGCTCAATCGAAATGCTTTTACGGTTCATTTTCAAAGCCTGATAACCTTCGCTCCCAATACCACCAAAAGGGCTAAATATTGTTTCTCTTTCATTTGAATAAAGCAATATTATTCTTTCAATTGTATCAAGTTGAAGTGGGCATATATGTTTTTCGTCATCTTGCGCCCGGCCTTCTCTGTAATTCAATGTTCTTGAATAATCAATATCATACCAAACTGGAGAAGCTATTTTTTGCCATAAATCAACTGGAATATTTGTGTTTGTAATTGGTATTATATTTTCGCCTTCGTTTCTAAAAAACAAAATATAATCAGGTATTCCAACCCGGCTCATTACGCTATCTTTTTTTACTTGCTTATGAAGTAATCCTAGTGCTTTAGTTCGCTGCATTTCAATTACAGGGTCTTTCCATATAGTCGCCCGGCTATGGTAAATAAATCCGCAATCCTGAAACCATTTAATTAACATTCCTGAGAAGTCCCTCAATCCTATATACCCTTCTTTTCCTTTTTGTATCGGCAAATCCATGCAATGAATAGCACAAATACGCCCTGGTTTTAATACTCTTTTTAAATCTGGAATCAGATATTTAAAATGTTCTTCAAATTGTTCATAGTTTTCGGAATTGCCCATATCTTCTACGTGGCTCGAATATGTGTAAAGTTCAGAAAATGGAGGGCTGAATATTATTAAATCTGCTTCATTTTCATTTATTTCCTTTGTCTTTTGTACACAATCACCTCGTAAAAGCCAGTAATCGGATGTTTTAATATCTTCACTTTCCATAATTGAGTTAGTTATTTGATTATTAATATTTTTATTTACTGCCTTTGTCATTTCAGTTTGCATTGTTTTAAATGAAAGGTGTTTATCTTGTTGAATTTTGATAACATTAATCATCCTATCCGTGGTTATCATATAACAAGTTACTTTCCTTTTTTGACCAAACCTCCATGAACGCCTCATCGCCTGATAGCTTTGTTCAAAGCTAAAATCTACGGAGTTAAATATTTGATAAGCACAATTTTGATAATTCAATCCTTGAGATGCAATACTTTGTTTTGTAATCAATATTTGAAAATCATTATGAGCAAATCCAAGTAAATCATTTTCTTTTTTTTCGGATGAATCAGAACCTTGTACATTTCTACAATCATAACCAAGTTCCTTTAATTGATTATAAATGTTTTTTGCTTCATCATTTTGTTTTGTCCAAATAATAATCGGTTCATTTTTAGGTATTGATTTTACTATTTCAATTGTTTGAGCAATGCGTTCTTTTTCAGTTTCTCTCAAACTTGAATTATAATCAGTTGCATTAACAGCTAAACCGCTAAACAATTGACCTTCTGGAATTGGAGTTGAAACTTGTTTCTCAATTATTGAAAGTTCAGGCAAATCAAAACCATTCATTTCAAATCCTATTTCTCTGGGATGAGAATACATAATAGCCCATGAGCTAACAAATTCATAAAAACGTTCAATAGCATGTCCTTTAAGTCTCCATTTTTGAGTTTCTCCGGCATCGTGTACAAAGTACATAGCCAGCATTTCAGTAAAACTCATTACATCTAAAAAATCTGCATGGTTCCCTAATTCCATCGGGTCATTTGGGCTTGGGGTGGCTGAAAAACAGAACTTGTAAGGTGTGTTTTTAAACTTCTCAATTAACAAGTTCCTGTATTTTCCTGTTTCGTTTTTAAGAATTGAACTTTCATCTAAAATAATACATCCAAATTTTGAACAATCAATATTATCTATTTGCTCATAATTTGCTATCTGTATATTTCCAGAAAGCCTTTTAACTTCAATCCCAAATTTCAACCCTTGCTCAATTGTTTGCCCTGTTACCGCCAAAGGTGCTAAAATTAAAACTGGTTCATTTGTGTATTTAAAAACTTGGTTTGCAATATCTAATTGCATTGGTGTTTTACCCTGTCCAGTATCAGCAAAAATCGCATATTTACCAGCTTTTAAAGCACGTTTTACGGTAAACTTCTGAAAGTCAAAAAGCATATGATTTAATTCAGTTTCGTTTATTTCAAATCCTGAATGAATTATACTTTTATGCTTTGTTTTCAAAAAAGAAGAATAATCCCCACGCTTCGCATTTTTTATTTTTTGTGCTTCGATTGTAGGTTTGTGGGTTAAGTCCGCCAGCGTACAACACGCCGTATAGTGCATACCGGGTTCAGTGGTATGCGAAAGTTCTGATGTATCTATTTGCTTTGTCATAAATTGATAAGTTTTTAGTTATTAATCCGGTACGCCACCATACGGCCACCGTTA
>CAZJWE010000338.1:0-2626 GCA_964549265.1 uncultured Bacteroidales bacterium
GCTGAATTTTAGGCAATACTTATCCTGTCTTCATAAAAATGAAGTTTTTTTTAAAGAAGTATTTTGTTGATTAATGCAATTGTAAAAACAGCATAGTTGGCAGATGGGAATTCGGTGATCTGATTCGTGGTATTTCTTTTGTCACACGCATTGTTCCTTTTTTACAAGCAGGGCATAATTCAACATCAAAACCTGTAAGCCGTTTAACTCTTTCTGCAGGAGTTTCCTTTTCTTTTGGATCAGTTAATTGTTCGATATCATTTTGTTGTTCAGGGAATTTGCAGTGGTAGACTTTTTTAAATGTAATGCGTTTAACAACTCCTTTCATACCCGGTGCAGCATTTTTTTCATAGCTCCCGGAAATTCATTTTGTTATGTGCTTGTTTTTTATATATTTGCATAAACCAAAAAAATATATTATGTTTGTTTATGCCCAAATATTGCCTATAACGACAATTGGCGTTGTGGAATTGTTTGGGCATAATGCAACAAAATCCTGCAAACAATTCAGATTCTCGATGATTTTAAGTAAATTTGTAATATGACAAAGAAAGTTCAACATATTGATATCGAGATTGATAAACTAACAGATAGCATTGAGAATGCATTTTCGGGAGACAGTTTTGATACAGAGTTGATTCTATTACAAAAGAGGACTTAAGACCTGTTAAAAAAGGCAATGGGTGGCAGTTTGATTGGAGATATGAATTTGAGCAACCAGGAAGATTCATTTATAAATTGACAATCAAGGGCAATCCTAATGTGATTCAGGGGTTGATTAGTTTTTCTGATGAACAAGACCATCTTTTTATGCACTTGATTGAGAGTGCACCTTTTAACAAAGGAAAAGATAAAATTTATGTTGGAGTTGCTGGAAACCTTGTTGCGTTTTTGTGCAAAGAGTCTTGGGATAGAAAATATGATGGATTCATTTCTTTTATTTCAAAAACTCGTTTAATTGATTACTATGAACGGACTTTGGGAGCAATTCATGTGGGTAATCATAAAATGGTGATTTTCCCACACGAAGCATTACGATTGATTAAGAAATATTTTAAAGATTGAGATATGGGATTAATTAGAGAACCAAAAGGAGTTGATTTTGTAGTTGACCCAAGACCATTAAAGGACTGGGAAAAAAAGCAGATTAGTGATATTATTGCTCACTACAAGAAGACAGGGGAAGTTAAAAAGATTTCTACTCCGAAAAAGACTAAAAAGAAACAGAATGTGTAAAATGCACATATGCCCAACAGCTTATCAAAGGTAATTGCCGGGTGATGAGTAACTTGCAAGGTTCGGTGCTTTTTTGTAACTTGCGTGTAACTTGATAATGAAGAGCTTTGAAATCGGCAACTACCTTTATAAGCGGAACGTTTGTAAGCCATTTTAACAGCGACTTCGAATGAACTCTTTTACTGATAAAAATAAAATTATGAATGTAACAAATCCAGAATTAGTATTAGTCAGAGGTATTAACTCTGAATGGTTTAAAGAGAACTTTAGTCAACTATGGATAGGATTTGGTGGTTCTCCACAAGCAGTTCCAAAAGAAGATGCTTATTACGTTGGACTGTATTTAGAATCGCCCATTTCAGCGATTAGTCATATTGGGATAGTTGATTCTATAGAAAGATATGACAATGGTGCAGATTATTACTTAAAGGCTATCATTAAACTTAAAAATCCTGTTAATCCTGGTCATGCGATTAGAAAACATGAAAATTGGACTTTAACTGGATTAGGATTGACACAAACTCAAATGGATAATATCAGACAAAAACTGGATTCAATTTGATATTTGTTATATGAGAAAGTAAAATAAAAATTATGAACTACTTAAGCCTTATAATTTCATTATTTGCATTGATTATTTCAGGTGCGACATTTTGGTTAACTCGGATTCGGAAAGGAATTGTTAGAATGACAAGACCAACTGTAATTTTTTTTGGACCTGATGGCGGTGGTCAGACTCATAAAAAAGTATTTATAAGGACTTTACTTTACAGCACTTCTGAAAAAGGACAATATGTTCAAAATATGTTTGTGAGATTGCAAAGAGGTGAGTCTGTTCAGAATTTCAATGTTTGGGTTTACGACAATAACGGACTTGTAAGAGGTAGTGGACTTTATATTAGCAAACAAGGAATTGCATGTAACCATCATTTTTTATTACCGAAAGATGGTACAAATTATGATTTTTTAGCAGGTGATTATTTAGTACAGATTTTCGTTGAGCCTGTGCAAGATAAACCAAGAAAAGTATTTGAACAAAGACTTGTTTTGAGCAAATTCCAAGAAGATGAAATGAAAGATAAAAAAGTCGGGACATATTTTGATTGGGCACCTAATACACAAAATTATCATTCTCATGTTGATTCAGTTCCAATTAAAGATAAAGAACTGACAGATTTGATTGATAAAATAATGAATCATGAAAAATAAAAAAACGGCTTACAATATACAGGAATATGAGCGGTCTGCAAGACCCAGCGAGTATTAGCTTCGCTGAGCTCGTCCTTCGTCCTCGGTTCCGTGTTGAAAAATCCATAGCAATATCTATGCACTTATCGGCCGTTTTTAATTTAATTTTGATTGGAGATTACAGGTATTTCATTGGGCGGTT
>CAZJWE010000339.1:0-2620 GCA_964549265.1 uncultured Bacteroidales bacterium
CTGTTGGTGACTGTCCATTTGAGTGTATAAGCTGCATCAAGGGTTCCACTAAAAGAAGAGTTTGGATTTCTGGAAGACCCAAAGGAGCCGCCCGTTCCATTTATAACCGTCCATACACCATTACCAATATTTGGGGTTTCAGCAGTAAGGTTGATATTTGTGGAGCTGAAAACAATCGTATCCGGTATTAAAATATTTGCATCAGGATATAATTCATCTATTACAAAGCTAATCTGCATTTCATCGTAAGCAATGGCAGTATCGTTCGGGCCGGGATTCACAACTGTCCACCTCAGCAGGTAAGTGTTGCCAAATTGGCCTGTAAGTGTTGCCTTCGGATTGCGAATATCATCTATGTTGCCGTTTTCACCCGATATGATTTCCCAATGGCCTGTACCCTCAGAAGGCTCTGTTGCCCTGAGCTGATATGTGGTGTCATCATATACAATCGTGTCATTTCCTGTAAAAGCAACAGCATTAAAAAACGCTATGGTGACATCATCATTTGAAAACCCTAATGAATTGCGAATCGTCCACTTTAACACATAGCTTCCATTATAATTTCCTCTGAAAACAGAATTCGGGTTTTCAGGCTCTTCAATAACACCCCCGCTTCCGCTCAAAATAGTCCATTCACCATTCCCGGATACTGGTTTATTTCCATCTAATAAAACAATATTGGTATCATAAATATATTGATCTTCTCCTGCATAGGCCTTAGTAGGCGGCTCTTTTTTGCATGAACTCAGACCTATAAAAACCAGGATGATCACTGAACATAAAACAGCTGTTATTTTGTGTTTCATTGTTTTCATTTTTAATTATATATAAAGATAATTCAAGTTTACGAAATAAAAATATATATGTTTTATTCTTTTATGATTTTTTTTAGGAAACACAGTTTTTTTTCACTTGACATTAGTTTTAGAAAATACATGCCATTGCCCGTCAAATCTCCTGGAACAATGATACTGGTTGTGATTTTCTTAGATACGATTGTTTTGCCGTACACATCAATGATTTCAATTGTATAATCGCCTTTTTCTTTAATGTTGATATGAATATGGGAACTAAACGGATTTGGATAAGCAGTAAAATAGTCTTTTTGTTGCGTTGTTGGATAGATATTGGTCATGGTTTGATCGTTAGCAGAAAAGACACATCGCACATAATTATCAGTTTGAATAAACCCTGCACAATTTTCCCAGACACCATTTTTTAAAGCAACCGGCCATCGTTTTACCGTATAATTCGATTGGGTAGATGTTAGTGAAAAAACCGAAGAAGTCCACATATACCCCGAAATGTTTGTGTCTCCTCTGTATCCATAGTCCCATCCGTTACCTGAACCGGTTTCATCATTGTAATGTCCTGCTTCAATATCTGTAGGCAGCCGCCACCCTTCACCATAGGTTTCAACGCAATAACTTCTGTTGGATGTTGATGCAAGTTGTTGCTGTGAAACCTTTTGAGGAATACCATTTTCTTTCAGCATTCCAGCAAAAATCAGTTCTTCGCCATCCCCGATCGCATAGAATCCATGTTTAATTGAATCGCTTGCATACGCCAATGATGAATCGGGGGCATCAATCATTGCATAACAATTGTCATATGCCGGGCATGAATCGTTATTGTGCTGCAATGCCCGGGCATATGTCATTTTAGTTGCTGAGACCGGTGAAACAAACATGTGAATCACATCGAACCGGTTTGGCTGGGTTAAAACAGACTGCGCATCCCATTGAAAAGCAGTATTGCCTGAAGAATCTGTCTGGCCAAACCCATACATTGCATTTGAGTCAATGGTATGCCCATTGGGATTATTCGTTAAATCCGGGATGAGAATATTTTCTCCATTCCGGTAAACATGATGCCGGCCATCATAATAATATATTGCATCGCCTCCACCTATTTTTACAGGTGTGTACCCTTTTGTTTTTTCATTAATATAGGCTTCATTGCCTGTTGGATAATTTGTTTGCGCATGCATGATCAGTTGCATACTTAAAAATAAGAGAAAAAGAATATGGTGTTTCATTTATACATAATTATAGTTTTAAAGTTTATAATTTATAAATTTACAAAAAATTAATCTATGTTATCGTGCTAATTTATAATAATTCTAAATAAATTGACTTTTGCTCTTTCAGAGCGGGGGAATGTGTTGAGGAGTTTTAGTTGAATTATTAATTGGGGTGTGGTCATGCCTGTGAGCTTATGTAACACTTCGCTTTCAGCTTTTTTTAGAATTATAGAATTTAGAAGGGGTGATTGAGGCTTCTTTCCCATCCATTCTGGTTTCTGACTCCTGAATTCTGAATTCTTTCCAATTACGGGGACTACATATTTTTTTACGCTGTCTTCACCGGATGGGTGCCCGGCTGCGGAGTCTCATGCACAAGCTTCCCCCAAAATGTTTGTGCTATATTTTTTCGCTTTCAGCTCTCTTACATTGGCTATGCAGCCATCAATACATCACCGGCATACACCACAAAAGCGTCATTGCGAGGGCTTTGCCCGAAGCAATCTTTGAGATCAGGCACAAGTGCTAATAAGTTGATTGAATGAGGAGCTGTGGAGGATGAAGTTGTTGGAAACCAGGGCTCCCTTTAGGGTCCGG
>CAZJWE010000340.1:0-2606 GCA_964549265.1 uncultured Bacteroidales bacterium
TGCGAACCATAATGTGTTTTAATACTTTATCCCGAATTTGAATTGCATTATCTTTAACAATATCCATGTACACATCGTAATCGTCTTTTCTATCCAGGTCTTTCAATCTACGTTGAAGTGAGCCAAAAAAGCTTTCAAGATTTTTGATTCCGGGAATTGTACTATTCTTAGCTTTTTGAAATAGTTTTATTTGTGAAAGGATGTCTAAAGGCGAATTATTAAGCGGGGTAGCAGTAATTAGAATTACTTTCTTCCCACGACAAATGGCTGAAAGATTTTCGTAGCTGACATTATTTTCATTTCTGAATTTGTGCGCTTCATCAATGAAAACATTGTCATAACGTTCGGTTCCTCGCTCAATTATTTTTTCAAGTTTCCCAATGGATTCAAATTCAGCAGCAATTTTGAAATCGTGAAATACGTTTAACCATGAGTTGGGATTGTCTTTTGTTAGCAGAGCTGGAGAAGCAATCACCAAATTTCTTCCGGGTAGTTGGTTCGCCAATAATGTTGCCATAAAAGTTTTTCCCAAACCCACAACATCTGCCAAAAATACACCACCATACTCATCAATAATCTTTTTTGCGTTTGTAACAGCTTGCTCCTGGTACTTTAATTTCATGAATCCTTCAGGAAGGTTCTGATAAAACAGATTCGGGTCGAGGCTTAAATCAGTTTTAAAATATTCATACAAAAGTTTCAGGTAAATCTGGTATGGTGTAATACTCTCGTTTAAATGGGTTTTCGTTTGCACCGTATCGACATAATAATCTGAAATATCAACAGCTTGTTCCCAAAGTAATTCAAATTTTTCCAAAGCAAATTTTACATCCTGACTGTTTTTGAGTTGAACGTTAAATTCATAATTAGCAACCAAACCAGATTCAGAAAAGTTACTTGAACCTGTAATTACATTTCCAAAATCCCTGTCTTCTTTAAAATATCTGCTTATATAAACTTTAGCGTGTAGGTCATGGCTTGGGTGTGCTTTAATTTCAATTTTGCCGGATTTTAAGTATTCGATGAACTTGTGGATTCCTTCTTCGACTTCCTGGGTGTCTTCACTTTTTTCAATTTCATCAATTACTTTTTCGCCAATTATTTCTTTTGTTCTGGTATGAGTTTCAAAATCAAGTTTTTCCTGTGTTTTGCTTGTTTCAATTATTTGAAAAGTCTTTTTGTCAATATTAAGTCCAACCAGTATCCTGATTTTTTCAATTTTCTCAAATGATTTGTAAAGTTGGTGAAATCCACTTATTCTAAAATAACCAACAAGAATATCAAAAAATTCAACGGTCTTTAAAACAGATTTAAACCTGTCAAGAATTGAATCCTCCGAATCGTTCGTAAAAAATGTTAAATCAGTATATTTTGTTTCTTTATTCATTTAATATTTTTCGATTTTTCAAATAATCAAAATTAACATTTTTGGGCGCAATAGCAAAGAAATAGCTTTTTTGGTTTTTTAGGGTTGGCCCGGTGCATTGGCAAAAACCAAATGTGTTGTTTGTGGGTGGGCATATCTTGTCATTTAACATTCATTTTAAGTTTCTCGTTTCTGTCTTTTTTAGCAAGTCACACAAACGGATGGCTTATAACGGTAGTTGCGGTTTTCAAAGCTCTTCATTGTCAAGTTTTGTTAAAGTTACAAAAAAACCTTAAATCATCCAACCACTTCATCAGCCCGCAATTACCATTGATAAGCTGTTGTATGCCGTTTAGGTACACGGGTTATACTGCATATCCATCAATATACTCGTCAGGATAAATTATTCTATAATCTCGTAGATTAAGAGCATTTTTCTTATAAAAACATATTTGAATTGCTGGAAGTAAATCAAGATATTGTTGACCGCTTTGCTTAAAAGGGATATTAATCGTGGATTTTGATTTCTTTTTTTTACTGTGCACACCATATACCCTAGATGCATCAAATTTAAAAATGCCTAATGTGTCTTTCAAGTAATTAATAATTCTTGGTACAGTTGTATTTTTATTATACAATCCTTTATCTTTCATTAACTTTATAGTATCCCTGAATTTCTTAATATGATTAGGATTGTCTATAAGATTAAAGCATAAATTCTCATCTAAGTTATAATATGCTTTGCAAATTATATATCCATCGCTATATGTATTGCATTCTCTTCCCCACCAATGTGCATTTTCAATGAATGATTCCCAAAAGTAATAACCAGCTCCTAACCATGCTAATTTCTTAGGGCATTTAAAAGGTCCATCAGTTTCTACTTGATCTGGATTTCCTAAGTCTTCTAAAGTTTGATATATTTCCTTTACAGACACAAACAATTTATTTTCTAATTGTATTCTTTCTTAAATCACCCTCAAGAGATGTGAGATTAAGTGTTGGTAGAATGATTCCAGGTATGTTTGCTTGAGAAGTAACAACACTAACATAAGCTCTTAAATATGGGAAGAGTATTGCTATACAGTTTCTATAAAAGAAATCTGGAATATCTTCAAATGTAGAAACACTTTCAAAATTAAATAGACCTATGCACTGTACAAAAACAAATGGATTTTCAATTGTTTTGTCTTCATTAAATGCGGTTACCGAGAAAATCAATTCATATTTTGAATCTTTC
>CAZJWE010000341.1:0-2556 GCA_964549265.1 uncultured Bacteroidales bacterium
CAGATACATCAAAACTCGCTGCTATACAAAAAGCTTTTTACAGGGTAGCAGGTGTCAAGCCAACAAGCTGTGACCCGTTAGCATCCAAACTCAAAGCCTCCGGGGGGCCATACAGTCAATCCATCTCCAACCTCGAAGACAACAGGCTGAAAAGCGACGCTATTGACAACAGCCTGGCAGGCCGGATTAATATACATGTTTATCCCAATCCGTTCAGAAAACAAACAACCATTGCATATACCATACAACGCACAAGCAACGTATCCATTGAGGTATATAACGTGGTTGGAGAAAAGCTGGAAACAATCGTGGATGAATCGCAGGAAACCGGAGATTACCGGTATCAATACGAATCGGGCAAGCCGGGGGTATATTATTTGCAGTTTACAATTGATGGAAATATGGTTACGAAGAAAATTATTGGGTTGTAAAATTTAAAGGCACTTATACACTAATTAGTGCCTGTCTATAAACTCAGGTGTTTGGATAATAATGTTCAATAACAAGGCTTGCGCAGCCCCAAAAAGCGCAGTTTACTGAAGTAAATGAGCAATTTTGGGGCAAGCGTAACGAAGTTAGCGGACATTATGGACAAACACTAATTAATAAACTCTTGAACTATGCATCACACGTAAAACATGAACTATTTGACCATCATAAGAATAAACAAACAGATAGTTCTTAAACGTAGCACATCTTAACATAAGCACTTTAAAAACATGGTTTTTGCAAATTGGATATTTATGTGGATAGATAGATAATGAATCACCAAAATCAAATAATCTGTTCATAAAACACATAGCTGTTTGCGGATACCCTTTTTCAATAATATAAAGCGCAATATCAGCGATATCTTCACTTGCTCTCCTTGAATAGACTACTCTTGCTTTTTGTTCCATTTATCAATAATATCCCGGCTATTCTTTCTTGCTTCTTCCGACGACAAATAACCGCTTTGTTCAGCTTCATTTATCAGTCCGGTAAGTTCCTCTTCGGAGAGTTTATCTCCCGGCAAAAGATGTTTAGGTGTTTCCGGATATTCTTTAATTGATTTCACAAAATGTTTATTTTTCAGTAGTTCCTTGAGCTTGTTTACCCCTTTATTATCCGTTTCAATGATAAATCTATGCATATGAATAGTTTTAAACAAAATTAACAATAATTTTATCCACATGTATTGCTTTATTTGAAAAAACACTTATTTTTCAACAACTCCTATACAATAATGTCAAATATTATATCTCATTCTCTCATTCAAAAACACCGGTCAAAACATTTTATCTATTGACTTCCAGGATATTACCTGACAATCTGATCTCTTCTGCTCTTCATCGCCATCGTATATAAGGTATGCATTAACAGGCAATTGGTCAACATAATGCATTATTTTCCTGAGATTTTTAAAAAAATCCGGTTTCACGGTTTTACCAGATTTGATTTCAATGGCAATTAAAAAATTTCCCATATCTACGAGAAGGTCTATTTCTGTTCCATTACTTTCCCTCCAGAAATAAATGTCATCCCGGCTCCCTTTGTTATTAAAATATTTTAATATTTCAGTAATTATCATATTCTCAAAAAGACTGCCTTTAGCAAAATGAATTGACAAATCCTGTTCGTTTTTCAGATTTAAAAGATAACAGGCTAAACCTGTATCTATAAAATATAACTTTGGTGATTTTATAAGCCGTTTATTAAAATTTTTATAATATGGCTGTAGCAAACGAATAACATATGAAGCTTCCAGAACAGACATCCATTTTTTTATCGTGTTCAAAGACAAACCCAATTGTGTTGCAAGTTCATTATAATTAACAAGCTGTCCTATTCTACCGGCACACAATTTCAAAAATGTTTGAAATGTTTTCAAATCACCAATATTTCTTATTTGCCTGACATCCCTTTCAATATATGTGCTGATATAATCCTGATACCATTTCGCCGGATTAAGTCTTTCGTTATAAATCCTGGGGTAAAAACCATTGAATATATATTGCTGTGAAGCATTTAATTCAAAACCCGTTCCTTTTAGTTCGTCAATTGAAAAAGGTAACAGCGTAAATATGGAAATCCTGCCAGCCAGTGACTGACTGATTTTTTCATGAAATAAAAAATGTTGTGACCCGGTTAATATAAATCTACCGTTTTTATTTTCTCTGTCAACCCTTACCTGTATATATGAAAATAATTCGGGCACATATTGAACCTCATCAATTATTGCATTTTTTTCAAACTGTTCAATAAACCCTTTGGGGTCATCACTGGCAAATTCTCTTGTTTGAATATTTTCAAGGTTTACATACTGATAATTCGGGAAGGCTGACTTAACCAGCGTTGTTTTACCCGACTGTCTTGGACCTGTAATTGCAATTACAGGCATTTTTTTTGACGCCAATAATATTTGTGATTGAATATTTCTTTTGATCATATTATGTAATTATGCATTTAAAATGCAAATATACATAATTATTTTTTAAAATAAAAATACGTCCAATGCATACCTTTGTGGTAAAAACATTTAACCACTAAGGCACACGAAGTAATTTCACAAAGGCA
>CAZJWE010000342.1:0-2546 GCA_964549265.1 uncultured Bacteroidales bacterium
TCTATGAAAAATTCTGAAAATTTTGATGCAAAGGAATTATTAGAAGTCCCCTTAAAAGACAGACACTAAATATCATCCAGTATTGCATGTATTTTATTACATATTTCTATTATTTGACTATTCTCGATGATGAGTGGAGGAGCTATTCGGAATGCAGTATTGTTAAATATAAAACTATTGCTGAGTAAACCGGATTCAAGGGCTTTGGGAAGAAATTTTTTAATACTTAATGAATTTTTTAATTCCACAGCCATAAATAAGCCTTTTCCTCTGATTTTTTTAATTTTGGCGTGATTCAGCCGGGATTTAAACAATGCTTCTTTTTCGATGATGTGTTTTGAATCTATGCTATTTATGACTTGAAGGGTTGCATTGGCTGCAGCACATACAAGGGGATGGCCTCCGAATGTTGTTATATGTCCTAACACAGGACTTGTTTGCAATGAATCCATGATTTCTTTTGATGCAATAAAAGCCCCGATAGGCATTCCGCCACCCAGAGCCTTTCCGGTAACAAGTATGTCAGGAGTAATGTGATAATCAAAAAAAGCAAACAGGGGGCCTGTGCGTTTCATTCCGGTTTGTACTTCATCTAACACAAGGAGTGTTCCGGTTAGTTTACAACGCTCAGCCAGTTCATGCAAAAAATTATTTTTGGGAAGCACAATACCTGCTTCGGCTTGTATGGGCTCAACTACTACACAAGCCGTTCGGTGAGTTATTTGATGTAAATCCTTCAGATTATTGAATGATAAAAACCGGATATCCGGGAGCAAAGGCCTGAAGGAGTTTTTAAAATATTCGTCGCCCATTAATGATAATGCACCATGCGTTCCTCCGTGGTAAGCATGTTTAAATGCAATGATTTCTGTTCTTTTCGTATAGCGCTTGGCCAGCTTCAATGCCCCTTCAATCGCTTCGCTTCCGGAATTCACAATATACGTTGATTGCAATGGTGGCGGCAATAGTGCGGATAGATTTTTGGCAAGCATTGTTTGATGGTGTTGGATAATTTCTCCATACACCATCAGATGCAGGTGTTTTTCTGCCTGGTTTTTTATGGCATCAATTACAGATGGATGACAATGGCCGATATTATTTACACTAAGCCCCGAAATGAGGTCTATGAATTGTTTGCCATCAGGCGAATACATATAAATTCCTTTAGCTTCTGCTATCTCAACAGAAATCGGGTAACCCGAAGTATGTGCGAGGTATTCCGAAAACCATTCATGTTTATTTTCCATTGAATCAGTTATGGTTTATCTGTTTGTTTTTGTATTATAATTTTTAATGATCATGTCCGATTTTTTGATTGAGTTTTTCAACCATTGGAGTTTGAGCTCGTTTCTTTCATCTTCTGAAAGAGCCCATTGGACATTTGAATGTCTTATTTTATGAGATAAGGTATAGAACATAATGGCTGCTGAAACAGAAATATTAAAGCTCTCGGTGAATCCGTAAATAGGAATTTTAAGGTGTTCATCTGCTAAATTCATGATATCATCAGACAAACCTTCGAGTTCTGTTCCAAAACACAACGCAAATTTACCTTTATCAACATCAAAAGTTGCCAGTTCATTATTTTCTGTATGAGGTGTAGTGGCAATGATTCTATATCCTTTTTCTTTAAGATGATGCAAGGCAGTCGTCTTGTTTTTTTCGGTTTCAATGTATTTATGTATGGAGAGCCATTTATTGGCACCCAGGGCTACATCAGGATTCACAACATATTCATTGCTTTTTTCAATGATATGGACATCCTGAATGCCAAAACATTCGCAAGACCTTAATACAGCACTTGCATTATGGGGTTGGTAAATATTTTCTAAAACAACTGTAAAGTAGCGGGTACGATTCAGTAAGACTTTTTCAATGAGGCTTAAACGTCTGGGAGTAATAAATTCTGAAAGATGATGAATTAATGTCTTTTGATATTCAGTCATTCATTTAGTATATATTAAAAAAGGGGCATTATTAAGTGCCCCTTTTAAAACTCTTTGTAGTATGTTTTAAGATACTGAGTCTGCTAATTCGCTACCTGCTTTGAATTTAACTACTTTTTTGGCAGGAATTTGAATTGGGGCACCTGTTTGAGGATTTCTTCCTGTTCTGGCACTTCTTTTAGATACTGAAAAAGAACCAAAACCAACTAGTGCAACACGGTCTCCTTTTTTTAATGCTTTAGTTGTTGTGTTAACGAAAGCGTCTAATGCTTTTTTAGCATCAGCTTTTGTAATGTTAGCTTGGCTAGCGATAGCATCAATTAATTCTGCTTTGTTCATAATATTATGATTTTTGGGTTAGTGAAAAAATATTATCTACAAATATAAAATATTTATTATGCTTACCAAATCTTTTAGAGAAAAAAAAGTTGATTTTTTTTACCATAAACAGGGGTATGAAAACATTTTTGTTGAAAAATATTTTATATACTGCTAAAAATCAGGCGAATAAAGGGATATTGCTGAAAATGAACAAACTAAATTTTTTTTTGGTACTACCCTTATTTTAGTGGTTAAATATTTTTACAGGACCTAAAATAC
>CAZJWE010000343.1:0-2546 GCA_964549265.1 uncultured Bacteroidales bacterium
ATTATTAGTGAATGTTTTGTCTTGCACAAAAAAGTCTGAATTACCGGCTACATCGGTTCGCGTATAGCAGCAGTTGGGCATTTTGGAGCGATTCAGTATCAGCACGCAAGCCCATTTATACAAATTTACAAAATTAATTATACTAAATCACCGCCCAATTGCTGCTATACGCTGTTATAGCCAGTTTATCTATTAATCACATCAAATGTACTTCCTAATTCTACGTTAAAATCTCTTTGTATATCAATATTTTCATCAATCTCAAATATGACAACAGAATTATTGTTAATCGTGATGTTTCTTATTGTAATGGTTTCAGTCCAATATTGATGGTCAATTGAGAATGTGCTATTTTCAAGAATGAGATTCTCATTAACAAATATTTTGTTTGCAAGTGAACCATTATCACCGAGTTGAGGAGTTGAATTCATTATGGAACTCGTATTTGCTTCTGCATATAAATCATTCATGCTTATTACATTATCAGAATTATGGTCACCATTATATGGATTACCAGAAGGGTCTTCTGATTGTAACGAACTTGTTATAACCCAATTAAATTCCATATGACAACGGTTATGAGGAGCTGACATATATGCCCAAGAAGATTCATTATAATTACTCGCAGTTATTATAGTAGTCCTACTATTGTTTAAGTTTTGACTCCCTAATGCTATGCAACCAGAATGACATGTTTCCCATATAATTTTTCTGCGTTTATAATTGTTTATTTGATTTATCATAGCAAATAAATCAACATCTTCTATATTATCAATGATGCTACCACTTGCGTCTGATATAGAAGTATAATAATCATCATTATTTGTGCCGGGGCCTCCATGACTTGTCCATCTAATCAACAAATTGTCATCATTTGTTATAGTACTTGCAATGTTTGCCAATTGAGTATTTAAAGTGCTTTCGCTATTATTAAAATCAACAATTGAAGACCAGCCATAAGTTGAAGGGCGGTATACCGAATATTTGCTTGTAGTAAAATCATTTCCATCGCCATAAAAGAAGAAAATATTTTCATGTGAGTAATTTTCATTTAAAATCAAGTCTTTATATGCATCGAAAATGTCGTACCAAAATTCTGATGTACCAAAATTATCATCAGAATTTGTATGTCCGCCCGAATATAATATTGCATAATTCTCAGCAAAAACAGTAGTTTGAGAAGCTATGAATAGTACTAAAATTAAAAATAAAATATTATGCTTTTTCATGGTTTTAATTATTTTGTAGTTATTTGAATCTCAATTAATTCTTGTGTTTCGGAAGAAAAAGTATAAATATTATTGTTTTCATAGACCAATCCATATGTGTTTTTAATCGGTAATTCAATTGTATCTTCGCATTTTTTTGTTTTTAAACTATACTTTCTTAGTATCCCATTATCAGTTAAGTAATATAAATACTCACCCTGACAAAATAATCCTCGAGGATTACCAACAATAAAAGCAAAGTCTGACAAATTACCTTCTTTGTCAATTACTGCAATACTTTCTGAATGAGAGCGTCTTTCTGGATGCATTAAACATGTATAATAGTAGTGATTATCTTCTGTAAGATAATTCGGTTCCATCTTTTTACTTTTAATCCTGATATTTTGAGAAATATCAATGATTTTATTATTTTGTTCATCAGTAATTAATCCTTTGTTATCTATCATATTTACACTATTTGTAATTTTATTGAAAGAAATTCCTTTAATTTTGTTTTTAATACTCTGTAAACTTTGTTTTGATGAACCTCCTTTGGTAATTTCAAGAATGTTACCTTTACTTAATATTAAAGCTTGTCCTGAGTCAGTAAAAGTAAATTCCGTTAAATCTTCAATGTTAATTTTTTGTTTATTAACAATTTTAGAAGATGTTTCCTGTGAATATGCTATTACTGCACAACAGTAAAATAAAAAAATTATGCAAAATTGTTTCATGATTTTTACCTCCATTAATTTTATTTTGTAATTACATTAAATTCTATTGAATAATTTGACGAAATTTTAGGAACTATTATCCAGTTCATATTACTTTTTACACAATGAGCTAAACCAGACGTATCAATTTCAATAGTATAAATATACTTTTTATCAGATTCATTCTTTTCAACTTTCCTGCTATAATTAATTTCTCCACATCCCGAAACTAAAGTACATTTGCCTAGCAATGTTTTCTCATTAAAATCTATTTCAGGTAGTTGAACAGAATTACAATCTTCGGTATCAGATTTTAATGAATCTAATAATAAATAAGAATCGTTGTCATTTATAACAAATTCACAATTATCGTTACATTCATCAAGTTTACATGCGAAACATATAAGTTCAGTTTCCATAGGTGTTACATCAACTTCTTTGAAGTTATTATTTTCTTTCTCACATGATAAAAGAGAAAGCATCATTAAGAAAATAATTGTTTGTTTCATTTTGTGTTATTTTAAAGTTTAGTATCATAATATGCAGATAGCTTTTTTAAATTGGCTATAACAGTCATCCAACCATTGGAACCTCCATAATATGGAGATGCCGGATCATCTGCTCC
>CAZJWE010000344.1:0-2528 GCA_964549265.1 uncultured Bacteroidales bacterium
TCATTCATTTTGCATGTGATTTCATAGAAAATCATTGATTTTATTCATTTTAGGGCAATATATTCCCATCACTGCAAAAATATGCAATGGCTCAGTTTAAATATATGCAACAAAAACCTCCGGATAAATTCATGCACGGATAAACACATTTGACCACTCTTAGAAATCCTGTAATCAAAATATGAAAAACGGACTGTGTCGTTTTCCAGGGCTTTGATCCTGCTGTTTCCAATGGCTACTTTATGGGTATAGCGTGAGAGGTATTCTACAACATCAGCTCCTTTGGGCATCGGTTTTTTGGCAAAAACAACCCATTTTTTGTTGTATTGTTGATTAATCCAGTCAAAAACATTAACACGGCAAGGAATGTTAATTTCACCCGATTTAGCCAAATTAGAGACACCTGCAAGGAATTTGGCTTTATATACTTTTGACATTGCTTTGACGGGGAAGAGGAACTTGCCCTGTGATTTCTTCATGTCCCTCCACTTTCCTTGTTTGGAGATTCCTCCACCAGGAACCACGCAATGAAGATGAGGATGCAATGAAATATTCTGTCCCCAGGTATGCAATACTGCTACCATTGCTGTCTGTGCTCCCAGATATTTGCTATCTTTGGCAAAGACATCAATTGTTTTCCATGCAGCCGAAAATAACAGGTTATATAGCTGTTTCGGATTTGACTTAAACAGGGTATTCATTTCATGGGGAACAGTAAATACCACGTGATAATATGGGACATTTAGTGCTTCGCTTTTACGCTGCAGTGTCCATTTTTCACGTTTAAACCCACCACATTGCGGGCAGTTACGGTTTCCGCAGCTATTGTAGGATGCTTTGACTGTTCCACAATGTGGACAAGCAAGGATGTGACCTCCTAAAGCCTTCGTTTTACAATCAATAATGTCATTCAATACTTTAGTATTAAAGCTATTAAGTAAAGGACTATCCTTATACCTTTTTAAAAACGATTCTACTATAATTGCCATGTTCATTACTTATCCCTCCTTCCATTATGTGGATAAATAACATCCAGAGGGCTAAGTGGTGGTTTTTTAGGCAGTTGCCCCAAGTGAAGATAAATCATTGTAGTACGCAAGCTGCTATGGCCTAATAGCCTTTGTACTGTCAGTAAGTCTGTTCCCATGCTTAATAAATGGGACGCAAAAGAATGCCTTAAGTTATGTAAGCTGACATTTTTGGTTATGCTGGCACGACTGACGGCTTGATTCATGATCCACCGGCTTGATTCATCGCTTAACGGAGTCCCTTTGTTTCTGCCATTAAACAAATAATATACCGGAGCTTCTTTTTTAATATATTTTTGTAACTCCAGTAAAACATCTTTTGATAAAATTGAATATCTGCCCTTTTGTCCTTTCCCATTTCGTACAAATATTTGCATTTGCTTACTATCAATATCAGTGATTAAAAGGTTGGTAGCTTCGTTTCGTCTTAATCCTGCAGAATAGACTAATTTCAAAAACGCCCTGTGTTTGATATTGGCAGTCCTATCAAATAATTTTTTAAGTTCTTTACTGCTAAGGATTTCAGGAATGTAATTGGTTTTTTTAGGGTAAGGTATTTCTTTAACAATACCTTCACGCTTAACGACATGGCTATACATATACTTAATGCCACAACTGTAAATCCTCATGGTGTTACGACTGAGATTTCGTTCCTCGCGAAGTGATACAAGGTAGGCCAGGATGTCATCGCTATCTATCTCCTGGTAGCTTTTATTGCAAAAAAGGGCAAGATCTTTTGCACCTGTAAGGTAACCATCTTGTGCACTTTTTGACAAGCCTTTTGCAACCATGTAGTTGCGTAATTTTGTTAAATCCCTTTCTATCGAAGAGAGATCAACGTGTTTTCCTTTTTTTTCATAAGATAAATATTTAAGTTAATAATGTTGGAAATATAATAAATTGTATATTTGTTTCTATGGTTCTACCCGAAAGGGTTTAGTTCAACATGGAAACAAAGTGGTGATATGTTTTGAAGTGTTTTACATACCTGTCACTTTGATGATTCCTGGCTATTGTATTGACTGTCCACTCGTTTCACGAATTTTAATACTTGTGAAAATATTGGCTGTCCGGTAAAATTTTTATCTTTGTTCATTGGTACTTTGTTTGTATTACAACAGCAAAGATACTATAGTGGGGCGATTTTTATTAAATTGCCCCACTTTTTAAATTTTTACCGGACAACAATAATTATAAATAATAATGAGACAATTGATTTATCAAATCTCCCAAATGGTCTATATATTCTCAAAATATTAACTATAAAAGAAATATTTTATACTAAAATTTTAAAAAAATGATCTTTTACACTATATCGCACATAGCCTCAATTATTTTAGCTATTATTGGAACAATTTTTATTTTTAAGAACACCCCTGAAAATCAAGGTGCTTATGTTGGTTTGTGTAATATAAGTGAAGCAGAAAAATACGATAGAAAAGCTAATAAAAAGAATAACCGTGCAAAATTAGGGTTAATTTTTATTTTAATAAGTTATTT
>CAZJWE010000345.1:0-2524 GCA_964549265.1 uncultured Bacteroidales bacterium
AAGATACAAAAGATCAACTTGAAATCAACGTCACAAATACCGGAGAGAGAATTCCGGTTAACGAAATAAAAAAAAAATTCGACAGGTATTATCAGACAGAGCAATATGCCCATAGACGATTTAAAGGAACGGGTATTGGGCTGGCATTAGTCAAAGAATTGGTTTGTGTTTTGAATGGGACCATTAAGGTAGAAAATGAACCGGATAATAAAACAAATTTTATTGTTAAACTCCCTTTGTTAAATAAAGAAAATATCTCTTATTTTAATGATTATAAAGATGATAACAAGGTGCTTCATGGTTCATCGCAGGAACCTGTTTCAGCATCATTTAAAAAGGGATTTGAAAAGATGAAAAACATCAGGACATTACGGTATTTTCAAAAGCCAATTATGCTGATAGCTGAAGACAATCCGGAAATGAGAACATTTATTGTTTCATTATTTAAAGAAGAATTCAGGATAATTGAAGCTGAAAATGGAAAAGAGGGATATGATAAAACTTTAGAGCATTTACCTGATATTATTATTTCAGACCTGGTTATGGAAGGAGAAGACGGCTTGGATTTTTGCAAAAATGTTAAAAATAATGAAAAGACAAATCATATTCCTTTTATTATATTAACAGCCAAAACAACTAATCATAGCAAGTTAAGCGGATATCAAACCGGTGCAGATGATTACATCAATAAGCCATTTGACAGTAGTGTATTAGTGGCAAAAGTGAACAACCTTCTAAATAATCGTGCGCTATTAAAAGATTATTATCATAAACGGTTTTTATTGAATGAGTTGGTAGACGATAAAATTGTTGAAAGGCAGGAGTCTGCTAATGAATTATTCATTAAAAAGGTCAAAAATATAATTAACGAGAATATGCATGATGAAGACTTCAATGTTGAGGATCTATTAAGCCATTTTGATATGAGTCACACCCATTTGAACAGAAAATTAAAATCAATTATAGGAATTACTGCCAGGGATTTTATAAAAATCTTAAGGTTGGATAAAGCAATGCATCTCTTAAAAGAAAACCCCGACATTACTATTTCCGAAGTAGCTTATGCAGTTGGATTTAAAGAAGTGCCTAATTTTTCCAGGGCATTTAAAAATCATTATGGAATATCTCCTTCTAAAATAGGAAGTGAAGAGTGATGATATAACAATAAGGAGGGCTCATGAATCTTTAGTGATAGCGCCAAAGATAAAACCGATAGTCATCAATATTAATACATTCTAAGTGTTATTTATTTATTAGTGTTTGTTCCATCATGTCCACTAACTTCGTTACGCTTGCCTCAGAATTGCTCATTTGCATCAGTAAACTGCGCTTTTTGGGGCTTAGCAACGAAGCAGATGTGCAAAGATAATGGAAGGCATTACCCCAAATTTGAGGTAATAAAAAAATGGATTGCAGTAAGCCTAAAGGTTTATTTATAGTTTTTTATGTTGATTTCTATCGTTTTGCGGTGAATTTTTCGGGTTAAAAGGTGAGATAGCATAGCTACTCACCTTTTTTATGGTTTAATTTTTCATGGTAAAAAAAAAATTGTATATTGTAATATTTAGAATTATAGTTAGTTTTTTTGATAAGTAATAAGTGATTAATTTAAATGGCTCTTAGAATTAAAAATAAAACTGTAAAATCAATTTACATCCTTCTGTTTTTTGTAACACTGAATTTGATCGCAGATGAATCATTTATTAATTATGAACATCTGGTTTTTGAACAAATCACGGTTGAAGATGGGCTTCCTTCAACATATGTAAATGCTATTCTACAGGACAAGCAGGGGTTTTTGTGGTTTGGAACTAATAATGGATTATGCCGCTTTAATGCATATGAATTTAAAAAATATTTATATGATCCGAAGGATAAATATAGTTTATCAAATAATGATGTGTTATGCCTTTTAGAAGATAATGATAATAAGATATGGATAGGTACAAATTATGGCTTGAATGTTTATGATAAACAAACAGGGAAATTTGTGCATTTTTTCCATGAACCCGGTAATGATTCATCTTTATGGGATAACGTTACCAGGAATTTGTATATGGGCCATAAAGGTAATATTTGGATTTCAACTCCAAAAGGGGTTAATTGGTATAACACGAGGGAACAAACTATGCATCGGTTACAAATTATCCTAGATCATAAAGATACGGTGAACCAATATGCATCTTTAGGGGCGAAAATGGATGAGTTAAATAATTTATGGATAGGTACATGGGAATATGGTTTAATAAAACATAATCTTAAAACAAAAAAGGTCAATAGATATCTTTATAACAAAAATAAAAAATTTAATATGGTTGAAATTATTTTTGTTGATAATGCGGGAAATTTTCATCTTGGAATGAATAATTCTCATATAGTTTTTGATCCTGTAAAAGAAGAAATTGTTGATACAATTAATAATACATTACCCCGAATCGGGATGGTTGATGATCAGGGAAAAATTTGGGCAGCTACTCATGATGAACTATTTATCTGTTCAGGAGACACCTATGAGAAAATTTAT
>CAZJWE010000346.1:0-2518 GCA_964549265.1 uncultured Bacteroidales bacterium
TTTCAACCGCGAACCATACGATAACACAGATGTTACCTGGAATGGCCTTCGCCTTGCCGAAACTTTAGTAAAGAAAGAGCATGAAGTAAGAATTTTCCTAATGAACGATTCTGTTGACATGGCTCGTGATGTATGTAAACCACCAGAAGGTTACGATCAGGATTTATCACAAATGCTTAAAGACCTTATCAAACAGGGTGTGCCTGTTGAAGTTTGCAGAACATGTATGGCCAGGTGTGGTATTTATAAAAACCATCCTTATTTTGAAGGTGCAAATAAATCGACAATGGGCATGTTAGCTGATTGGGTGGCAGACAGTGATAAAGTAATTACCTTTTAATCATGAAATAAGCATAAGCAAAATAATTATTAGCATACCAACCGCAATGATTATTTTGCTTATGCGATTCCATCTGACATTAATCAAAATAAAAAAATAAACAGATGAAACAAAACCCATTCAATTCACTGGCCTCTGAATACGAAGCCTGGTTTATTGAAAACAAAGTCCTTTTTCAATCGGAATTGCTTGCCCTAAAGCAGGTAATTCCGGTTAACAAAAAAGGAATTGAGATTGGTGTAGGCAGCAGAATTTTTGCCGGGCAACTGGGGATCCGTTCTGGGTTGACCGTATTTTACAAACACTCGAAAACCCGGTCACAACAAGTGTGGAGAATCCGGCAGAAGGACACGGTAAGGGCAGTTTTGTGGTAATAAAAGGAGTAAAGGAGTAGCTGAAACTGGAAAAAATTAATTGTGTTTTTTTTGTTAACTCGTATTATTTTTGTAACATTGTAGCATGAAAATAAAAATGGTGAATACATATTCTGCAAATATTCTTTTTAACGTGGTCACTGTGGTGGTCGTGGGAGTATTATGTGTTCACCGCAGATAAAGAATATTTTATAATCAAATATTGAAAACCCTGTCGGTGAATAATCCGGCAGGGTTTTTTGTTTTTATTAACATTTAAATTTTAAAACATATGAAAGTAGGAATCATTCGTTGTCAACAAACCGAGGATATGTGTCCCGGAAATACAGATTTTATGGTAGCATCAAAAGGTAAACTGGCTTTTCAGGAGATTGGCCCATCAGAGATAGTTGGCTTTGTTTCTTGTGGTGGTTGTCCGGGTAAAAAAGCTGCGCCCCGGGCAAAATTAATGGTTGAAAGAGGTGCAGAGGTAATTGTGTTAGCGTCTTGCATTACCAGGGGTAATCCAATTGGTTTTCCTTGTCCGAATGCAGAACAAATGAAAGCAGCAATTGCAAAAAAAATCGGTTCAGATATTAAAATCTTGGATTACACGCATTAGTTAAACATACAGTTTTCATACTTGCCGGCCTCTGCGAGATTGGTGGAGGCTACCCTGTAAAGCATTGGTTCAGGAATGATAAATTCTAATGGTTGGGGGCTATTGGCGGGGTTATACTTGCCCTTTATGGTGTTATAGCAACCTTGCAACCTGCTAATTTTGGCAGGGTATATACTGCCTATGCCGGTATTTTTATTGTCATGGTCATTTTATGGGGATGAAAAGTCGATGGTTTTGTCCCTGATAAATTTGATATCATTGGGGGACTGGTTGCATTGGCAGGATGGCAATTATTATGTATACACCAAGAAATTAGCAATTTATACATCTTGAATTATCTAAAAACCGTAAAGCTTACGGTTTTTTTGTTTGGTGGAATACAAATTATTTCATATATTAGCAGTCACTAATAAAATATTTAGCAAATACTAATTTATGCCAGAATCAGAAGTAATTGAAATTCTTAAAGCCCTCTCGGTTAATTCCAGGGTTCAGATTATAAAACTAATCAGGGACAAAAAATTGTGTGTAAATGCCATTGCCCGAAAGCTCGGAATTTCCCAGTCTGCGGTTTCCCAACACCTTAAAATACTAAGGGATTGCAACCTGGTACATACCGACAGGTATGGTTCCATTATCCATTACAGGCTGAATGCCGCTAAAGCAGAGGAATTTTTGTATAGATTGAATAAAATGTTAACAACGCAGGAGAATGACAGATAAATTTTTAAAAGTACAAGGTTTGAAAAAGTCCTACAACGGTTTTGTTGCAGTTGATGAAATCGACTTTGAAATAAAGCGTGCAGAAATATTCGGGTTTCTGGGGCCGAACGGGGCTGGAAAAACCACCACCATAAACATGCTCATTGGCATGGCTAAAGTGACTTCCGGTAATATATTATACAAGGGAACCGACCAGACCAAAAACATTAAGAAAGCACAGGAACTCATTGGTGTTGTATCCGATGAAAGCAACCTGTACGATGAAATGAGCGGTTTTGACAACCTGTGTTTCTGTGGGGCTTTGTACGGGCTGACGAAAAAAGAACGTGAAAATAAAGCCCATCAATTGCTGGAATTATTTCAATTAAAGGAAGCTGCCAATAAAAATTTCAAAGCTTACTCGAAAGGGATGAAACGGAAACTGACCATTGCAGCAGCCCTTATTCATAACCCTGAAATACTATTCCTTGACGAACCAAC
>CAZJWE010000347.1:0-2503 GCA_964549265.1 uncultured Bacteroidales bacterium
CGATATGCGGATTTCCGGTTGTAGCTTTAGCTTTCTGTGTGTTTTTTGTGGCATGGTTGATTTTTTTTAATTTTAAATCAATGATATATTTGTCACAAATCTATAATATTTATCACAATAAATCAAATAAAATTTAACTTGTTTATGATATTTTTATAAGTTATATTTGTAATATCCTTAATATTTCTATCGTTTTAATGATAAATAGGTATGTAAATGATGACTCTAGGACAACATATTATTGCTTTAAGAAAAAAAAATAACTTTTCGCAAAGTGAACTTGGGAAAAAAGCCGGAACTTCCGGAGATTTAATAGGCCGGTACGAAAGAGATGAGGTAAAACCTTCTATTGAAGTGATCATACGCATAGCAGATGCATTAAATGTTTCCATTGATTATCTGGTAGGAAAAACCAATTTGGAACTTGATCAGGATACTTTAAAACGGATACAAGAAGTAACTTCTCTTCCTAAAGAAGCCAAAAAACAAATTTTCATGGTTATGGATGCTCTTATACGAGATTTTAAAACAGGCCAGGCCTATGCACATTCTAAACATTAAAAGGAACGAAAAATGACCTTACAATTTATTATAGATGAACAAGGAAGAAAAAATGCTGTACAATTGCCAATAAAAGATTGGAAGCAGATAGAAAAAGACCTTGATGAACTTGATCGTTTAAGAAATAAAAAAATATTCATGTGTGAACTTGCTGAAGCGGTTGAAGAAATGAAACAGGTCAAAGAAGGAAAAAAGAATGCTCGTAATGTAGAAGATTTTCTCAATGAGTTATAACGTTAAAACAATATCTGTCTTTGAACGGCAGGCTAAACGCCTGATAAAAAAATACCCTTCATTGAAAAAAGAAATACATGAACTTGCCGTTAAATTGAAACAAAATCCAACAGAAGGTATATCTATCGGACATAATTGCTACAAAATACGACTTTCTATCGCTAGTAAAGGAAAAGGGAAATCAGGAGGTGCCAGGGTCGTTTCTCATGTCATTTTTAAGTCAGATACAATCTATCTGCTGTCTATTTATGATAAATCCAAAATTGAAAATCTTTCAGATAAAGAAATAATAGAATTAATAAAAAAGATTCCCTAACTTTTTGCCCTTAATTAAAATAGCCTAAAACCATCTGTTATAAACAAACGAAGCAAGAAGTTTCGCCTCCCGGCCACATCGCAGGAGGCCACTAGTTGCAAACGGGTGGCAGGCAGGGGGAATAGAGCCTAAACAAAAAACTCTACCCAACATACATACCAATTGTCAAAAATGCCAATGTTATAATTCCGAAAATTAAATCGCAAACTCTCCAAAAAATCCGGCTTCTTTATAAAAATCATAACTACTTTATAGGCAGTGATTTCGAATTTTCGGAATGGGGGTTGTGGAATTGTGCAAGGGGCTATTTGTTCTCTTTTACATAAAATTCTTTAAATACTATAAATTCATATTCATCTGCTGCATTGGGGTGTTTATTCTGCGGGTCTGGATAAACGTATAGCTTGCCTAATAGCAGGTTCCAACCCGGTTCATATTCTTCTATTTGTCCCTTTATTTTTTTATTAGGGCTTTTATAGGTTTTTACTTTTTCCGGGTTAATGAATTGCAGGTTTTCATCCAATTCGCCTATTAATAATTTAAGGCTATAATCATAATCATGATGAAATGTCAAACTAAAACGATAGGTGTCTCCATAATTTATTGTATCCTTTGCCTCTATATTATAATAAAAAGAATTTGAATCTATAATAACATTATTAGAATTCTTATAGATAAGATGACCTTCATGTTCATGTGTTGTATCATTTTCTATAAAAACCCGAGATACTCTCATTTGACCAAGTTTATTATCTTTAGAATCAAAAAATTCAATAGCAATAATTTGTTTCCCTTTTATAAATAAACATTTACCAAAAATTTCACCTTTGCTGTTAAAATCAATAGTCAATCCGTGTAATTTATTGTTATTATAAGTTACGATATATTTTAAATTACCGTTTTGAGAGAAATTAAACGTTTTTCCTTCATGTTGGGCATTTTTAACCTTTCTTATTAACCAGAAATTTCCATTTTTATAGTAGCTGGTATCATGAAAGGTAGTTGTATCTTTTGCATCCTGATATACTATTTTCTTCTTTAGTTCTCCTGTTTTATAATAAAACTCTTTTTGACTACTTTTTTCTTTGCAACTAAATAAAATAAATAAGATTGAATAAAATATAATGACACTAATTTTCATGTTATTTTATTTTTTTACTTTCCATATAGAATCTGAGGATCCATAATCCCCAAAAAATTTAATAGTATCTCCTTTTTCTGCATCTTTTGCTCCACTAGTAGTAGGGTAATAACTCGGTGAATTAAAGGTGCTTTTTGGTACAATAAAGTGATTAACTTTTTTATGCGCTTGCCTATTTTGCTCATCAACATTCTCCTTCACATCATTTGCCGTAGTTGCTTCTTCAATGTCTTTTTCAACATAATTATCTC
>CAZJWE010000348.1:0-2489 GCA_964549265.1 uncultured Bacteroidales bacterium
CAGGTGGTGGAGAACCTTTATTGTATCCTAAGATAAATGAGTTTATTGATTTTGTAGGTTGTTCTAATACTGAAATTGGATTGGTAACAAATGGTATTCTTTTAAATAGAGTTGAATCCTTTGATAATATTAAATGGTGCAGAATAAGTTTTGCTGATGAAAGAGAATACAGTTACCAATTTCTTAAAAATGTAAAAGATAGTGTATCGAAAGGTGCAAACGTTGATTGGGCGTTTTCTTATGTTGTTAGTAAAAATCCGAATTTGGAAAATATTGTTCAAATAGTGAATCTTGCAAATTTTTGTAATTTTACTCATATAAGGATTGTAACTGATATTCTTGAAGAAGAATATATAAATTTAGAACAAGTTAAAAAGCATCTTATTTTATCTGGTATTGATGATTCTAAAGTCATATATCAGCAACGACACTATGTTCAAAGGGGTGGGCCTTGTTATATTGGGTATTTAAAGCCTGTTATAGGGGCAAATAATAAGGTTTACGTTTGTTGTGGGGCGCAATATGCTTTACATGGTGGTAATCGTGAAATGGCACAAAAACTTTGTTTAGGTGATGTAAAAGATTTAGATACAATAATGACAAACTCATTAAAGCCATTTGATGGATCAATTTGTGATAAATGTTATTACCAAGAGTATAATAAAATATTAGGTATTATGGTTGATGGTGGAGATCATGAATCATTTATCTAATAAAAAAATAACAGTATTTACATCAAGTTATAGTCATGGAAAGTATTTATCAAAAGCCATTGAAAGTGTTCTCAATCAGGATTTTACTAATTTTGAATATATTCTTATTGATGATGGTAGTATTGATGATACTCTTACAATTATGAAAAGGTATGCTAAATTAGATACCCGTATTCGTGTAATTGAACTACCTAAACAATCAACAAAAGGACCACTTCTTAATAAAAGTGTAAAAGAAGCAAAAGGTAATTTTTGGGTTTGGGCTCCTGCTGATGATATATTGTCTTCTACATTATTATCTGATAAATTAAAGTTTTCTGAACAAGTAGGACAAGATTCAATTATTTACTCCGATTATTGGATTATTAATGATAAAGGCCAAATTACTAAAAAATCGAATTTGAAATCATTTACACAAAAAACATTAATTAAAGTTGTTTGGGAGACGACTAATTTATTTGGGTTTACAGGAATATGGATTCCGATTAATGTGTTAAGAGAAGTACCAATTCCAGAACACATAAAATATAGTGAAGATTTTTATTGGTTGATTAAAACGGTACTTCTTGGATATAAGTACAATCATTTGAAAAAACGGTTGTACTATAAGAGAAAACATTCTGACAGTGTTACGAGTAAGAATTATAAAGCGGTTATGGCGGATGTTACCAATATACGAAATGAATTAAAAAAAGAGTTTGGTTTGTTTTGATTGTGCCAAAGAGAATATTCTTTTATTGGGGAAATGAAACGATGTCATGGTTACGGTATATGACATTGAAATCATGCCGGTATTATAATCCAGATTGGGAGATTATTCTATATCATTGTCCTTGTAGGGTAAAAAAGGAAACTTGGGAAGAATATAATAAACAAGATTTTGCTAATTTTTCTGGAGAAGATTATTTTAGTAAGGTTTCTGACTTAGGAATACAAATAAAACATTGGGATATCCCAATTCAAAAATTAAAGGGGATCGCCGCTTCTCATAAAAGTAATTTCTTTAAATGGTATATGTTGGCAACTGAAGGTGGAATATATGCTGATATGGATATTTTATTTATAAAGAGTTTAGATTCTTTGTATGAAGAAATAAAAGAAACACATATTGGTTTATGTATTCATGATTGGTTGTCTATTGGATTTTTACATTCAAACAGTATTTCATCATTTTTTGTGGATGTATTTCATACAGCAGTAAAAACGTATACCCCGGAACATTATCAATGTGTTGGAGTACAAGCAGTATATACATTGGTAGATAATAAAAAAAGGAACACAAAAAAGATAAAAGAAAATTTGAAAAAAATATTAAAAACAAATTACCCAGGTACTCAAATATATAATTATGATATGTCATTATTTTATCATTATGATTTTAAGAATTTAGGTAATTTGTTTTTAAAGACCCAAAAAATGCCAGAACAAAGTATTGGTATTCATTGGTATGCTGGTGCTCCTATTGCGCAAAAATGGAATAATGGATTAACAGAAAGTAACTTTACTGAATACACTAATACAATAACCAAATATGCACGGGAATGTTATGTGTGAAATAAAATACAGCATTTTAATGCCTTTTTATAAGAGATTTGAACAATTTGAAAAAACACTTTCATCATTTGTATTTTGGTATGAGAATAGACAGGACGTAGAAGTTATTATTGTATTTGATAGTAAAGTAACACGAAAAGAAGCGAATCAAGTTGAATGTTTGATAATGGATACACCAGAGATACAAGTAAGTACAGTGTACCGAAAAAGTATTGGGTGTAA
>CAZJWE010000349.1:0-2489 GCA_964549265.1 uncultured Bacteroidales bacterium
CCCTGGTTAAAAGGGTGCGCACGTTTAAGTACCAGTGGGACGCCATACACGACCCGCAGAAAATTATTGCATGGTTGCAGGGGGAAGATGAGGGGGCGAAGTACGGAGGTAATTGTAAATTCACAGAATGGATTGAAAAGATTAGGCATGCATCGCATACTAATAGTAGTCTTGGTTTAACAAATAAACTGATTGAAGGAGTTACGAAAATCAAATTATCTGATAACTCATTTATTTCGGATATAAGGATATACAGCCCCAAAGGATATAATAAAACCCTGAATACAGACCCCCGAATTGAAGATATGGATAGAACCGGAGAAATAATGACTTTTATTCAATTTGGAAACCAAGTCAGTTCGTTTAAGAATTATCCAGTTTACGAACTTGAGATAATCACAAAACCATCAGATAAAGAAAAGGTTAAAAAATATTTGTTTGATAAAGAAAATTGGGAATCTAAAGTTAGGCAGCACTTTATTGATAAAATGATAGAAGGAAGAGAAGCTGCTGTTGATTTTATGAATTGCTTGCCAGATGAATACTATGCTGACTTATCTCTGTTTCAGCGAATGGACATTTTACACACGTTAAACAAAGCAAAAAACATTAAAGAGCAATGGTTTGGTGGAACAGATGAAGAAGGAGTTGTAATACAAATAATCAAAACTACCCCACAGAGTCAAATATCTGAATTGTTTGCAAAATTGGAAGAAGATAATTTAATAGTCGATTTATATAAGAAAGTTCATGATGTCTTTGGAAAAGATAATCAAACCAAGTTTATGAGTGAGTTATTGCTTTTATACTATTCGCAACCACAAAGTTATCTTAATTCTTGTGCGAAATCAACAGCATTTTATGTGCCTTGGGTTAAAGAATCGACGCATTATTATAAGTATGAAATTAATAGTTATACTGAAAGTAGTTACGGGTATTTAAAAACTCCATTAAATTCACCAAAGGAAGGAGATATTGTGATTTCTGCAGATTATTATTATTCAACAGGTATGTGGAACACTGAAAAAGATGCTTTTGAACCAATGCCCGTTTCTCCTTTAACTTGTCTTTCTGTATATTTCTATACGCCTGTTGAGTTTATTGGTGTTGAAGATATGGCATTACCAATGCCAGCAATTTTTTTTAAATGGATGACGGAAGAAGTTGTTGAAAGGCAATTGGAGTCAGGAACGGAATTTACATTAAAGATTGCTTCAGTAGCAATCCCCGGCACTCAATTAATGTCAGGAACAAGGAGTATTTCAGGAACAATTATAGCAGTTACATCTTTAATACATGCTACAGGAAACTTATTTTTTGAACTATCTGATATGTCGTGTCAGAAATTAAGTACTTCTCGAAATGCGAGAAGGTTTTGTGCATTATGGAGCAACTTAGGATTAGCTACTAGCACATCGTCTAATTTAAACGATGTTATTGGGGAAAAGCTACCCTTATTTTATATTCTATGTTTTACATGGGACAATATGCTCAATGATCCTGATTTATCTATAGAGCAGACCTTAGGAGAGGATGAATATATTAGGATTAGTAATACAATAAATAAAATTAAGGAGGCTCTGAATGAATAGATTTGTAAATACTTCTAGATATCTTTATGCAATTTTATTGGGAATCCCAATAGGTTTAATCTTATTGTTCTTTGGTATAAACGGAATATCTCTTGATGAAACTGAATTACATAAGAAAACTGGGATTGTTAAAGAGTTAAGACTAAAAGATGGTGTAGTTTATCTGAAATTAAATAATGAACCAAGCTATTTTCATACTGCTATACCTGAGCAGGTTAGAATAATAGAGGAAAATATTAATACTGGAGATAAGGTCACGATTTATAAGATAAAAGATAATAGTGGTTTATGCTATATTGAAAAGCTTACGAAAAACGGAGAAACTCTAATTGAATTCAAAAATGCATTATTGGTACCTGTTGTTTCGTTGCTACTAGGAGTAGTAATAATTATTGCCGGAATAGTTTATTTAATCCAAAATTTTTCTGATTTATTTGGAGGGGATAAAGAAAAAACAAAAGACTTTATAGACCCTTGGAGGAAATACAAGAACTAGTTTAGTAAATACATCATTTATGGCATTCGCAACAATTAAAAAAACAGGATGGAAAGTACCCCCGTATGGCGCAAATCTTTTTGACTTGTGCCCAAAGTTTTTTCTATTTATAAGCCTGCCTTGGCATCCCCGCTTTCCGTAGCGTCCTCGCTACGGACTTTCATCAAAAATACAACACTGCGATTAATTGTAGCGTCTTCGCTACAGATAGTACAACATAACACCATCAATAAAAAAACTTCATGTTTTTTTTCTACCCAAAAAATATTGTACATTTGTATAACTGGTTTCAATATGCTTAAAAAACGTAATAATATTAGTGTTTTCGTGACAAACTTTTGTGATCTATGGGATTTTTTGATAGAACTAGTTACATAAGAGCTATTTTTCGAACTTTACCT
>CAZJWE010000350.1:0-2487 GCA_964549265.1 uncultured Bacteroidales bacterium
TACATATAAACAAATTGCAGGTTATCATTAAATTCGTGGCAGAACCATTTATATAAGATAAAATTGTTTAAATTGCAATTTTATTTATTCAAAACTAAATGAAAAATGATTTGGTGTATAGCCGGGATGGTACATACCTGGCTTCGGCGTCTCGCGATCATACTATCAGGCTTTGGGAATGGGACGGCAGGGAATACAATTTGCTTCAAAAACTTGATGAGCATCAAGACATGATACAAGGGGTGAGCTTTAGTTATGATGACCGGTTTCTTGCAACAGTGGGGAATGACAATACTATCATCATCAGGGAAAAGAAAAAAGACACCTATGAGCCATTTCAGACATTTGAAAATATGAAAGGGTATCCTGATGATGTGGTGTTTCATCCCCGGCGGCACGACTTGATCGCCTGTTTTGCAGACGGCTTAAAATATATAAGACTGAAGGGCAGCAGGTTCAGGATTATACATGAACTGGAAGACGTAAGTGCAAACAGTTATTTGTCTTTTTCACCTACTGGCGATTATTTGTCATTAGGAGAGTATCAGACACTTAAAATCTATGAAGTGGATGATAAAGAGATCAAACCGTCAGAAAGCATATATCGTCATAACACCTATGTATTCGGTGGTTCATTTAGCGACGACGGCCAATTCATGACAAGCTGCAGCAAAGGCGGCAATGTGGTGATATGGAAAACAGAAGGGGTGAAGCCCTCTGAGAAATCGGTGTTGGCCGGTTACCTGGGCGGTGATTTAACCCATGCCCAAAAGCAAATTTTAAAACAGGATGTGCTGGAGGATGTAATACAATCGCTTGACGAAGACTTAACGGCCCCCAGAGATGAATTTGAAACCACTGACATGTATGTGAAACGAAGGAAAAGATTAAAAGATGAGGTTGAACATCTGCTAAATACTCACATGATTGAAGCATACAATATTTCATTGGAAAACAATAAATTGTTGATCCCCATTGGGTCTATCATCGGGTATAATGCTGACCTGAACATATATAAAATCTCATTTATGGAAACCGAAGCAGGGGTGTATATTCCCATTCCTGAGGCAAAAGCATTTAAAAAGAAATGGGAAAAAGCTACAATACAAGTCACACGTACAAAACGGAAAGTCCGCCCCGGGTATGATTATGAAAATTTTAGGTTGGTACACCCTTCTGACGGGAAGACCTATCCCATGATACCCGTTGAAAATCCTTTTAAAAACCAGGCCATTGAACGAAGTGTAAACAAAGAAGGCAGGACTACTTCCTCGACGAATCAGCA
The DNA here is from genome assembly GCA_964549265.1 of uncultured Bacteroidales bacterium. GTDB lineage: Bacteria > Bacteroidota > Bacteroidia > Bacteroidales > JBBRXJ01 > CAYMKE01. The sequence continues at coordinate 1,286 of CAZJWE010000350.1, forward strand.
ACAAAAAGAAGGTGATGATGCATCCGATATGGGTACATCCAGGGCATTGTTGTTTGCTACCAATGTGTATGATAACTTCGATGACCTCACCAATCCTGCACTTGATGCTGCCACCATCTCAGAAGAGCTTACATTTAATTATCATTGTAAGGCAGAAGTGGTGTTAAACTCCACATTGAATGAGATCATTGGTAAGCTTAGGGAATATGCCGGACAAGAATATGGGGCAGGAGACAACCTCTTGATCTTTTTTGCAGGCCATGGCATTTATGATGAAGTGTTTAAAGAAGGCTATATCATTTCAAAAGATTCAGAAAGCAATGACCTGAACCGCACAACCTATTTATCGCATTCCAACCTGCGCACCATTGTGAACAACATCCCATGCAATCATATTTTTGTGGTAATGGACGTTTGTTTTGGCGGCACATTTGATCCGGTTGTGGCGTCTTCTTCGCATCGTGGCAGTAGTGGGATGTATACAGAAATATCGTCGGATGAATACATTGCCCGCAAAAAGAAATATAAAACGCGGTTGTACCTTACTTCCGGTGGCAAAGAGTATGTACCGGACGGACGACCCGGCCACCACTCGCCGTTTGCACGGAAATTTTTAGAAGCCCTGCGCAACTATGGCGGCGAAGATAAGGTGCTAACCGTTTATGAGATAAACCGGTTTGTGGAAAAAGTAGACCCCCAGCCCCGCTTTGGTGAATTCGGCAATAATGAGCCTGGGAGTGATTTTTTGTTGATTGCGGAGTGAGGGTATTGAAAAAATGATATGGAGTAAATACAAGTGGCAACATATTTTTAAAAAATATTTATTAAAGTAAAGGATCTACCACGAATTTAATGGTAACTTGCAATTTGTTTATATATAGTTGAAATATTGTTTAACGTAGTTTATATGTTGTATTTTGGATTTCAGAAGCTGGAAATTTATCAGCTTTCAAAAGAGTTGGTAAAGGATATTTATAAGTTAAGTAGTTCTTTTCTCCAAGATGAACCGAGCCATGACAAAAAATTTGACAAACACGAGCATGATTATTATGTATTTGTTTATATTGTACAAAGTCAATAGACTAAACTCATGGCGAGCTCCATATGACCATTAAAAATTAAAATATAAACAGATGAAAAGTATGCTCTTGTACAGCAAATAAATAAAGCAGCAGTTTCAGTTGCCTCTAATATTGCAGAAG
>CAZJWE010000351.1:0-2472 GCA_964549265.1 uncultured Bacteroidales bacterium
TGAGTGAGGAGCTGTGGAGGATGAAGTTGTTGGAAACCAGGGCTCCCTTTAGGGTTAGGGGCAACCCTGATTTTTACGGACTCGAATACATTGCATTATTGACAGGCTCTATTTAGCACTTAATTCGAAAGGCTGAGTACCTATAATAGAACCACCTTTCCCATGAATTTCGGCTCTAATATAACTGCTTTGTCTCTGTAGGCTGGATAATTTAAACTCTATCCCCTCTCCCACTATCTCGCCATTGGCAATCCATTGAATCTTATCAAAGCTCTTTACATGAATTTTAATGATGCCTTTTTGTTGGTTTACCTCAATGGATTGAATTTGGGGTGGCTTTGAGCCGCTATGCCCTTGGGGTGTGTAAACGTAATAGCTAAGGCCCTGCTCCATTCCTTTGCGCACCTGATCATGGGTTAACTCCGTCAATATTAGCATGTTCCAGTTTCGGCCAATGTGATCAGCGGTGTGCATATCATCGTTGGAGTAGCCCCAAACAGGCCTGTGGGGCATTGTTATGGAAAGTATGGAGTCCCACAAATGCCTGTCGCCCGGATACCTATCGCCTTGGTTGTATAGTTCCTGCCCTATGAGGTGGGGGTAGTTCTTGTAGAGAGACACGTACCAATCTACCGTTTGACTATAGCGGCCGGGATGATAAAGCATGGCTATACCATTACTGTCGGCTACAGCCTTTAGCGATTCGAGTTCGGTTACCTCAAAGGAAACTTCTTCTTCGTATGCAGGCCCATTGTGACTATTAAAAAAACTGCCGATATGATGATGACGTGATAGCTCGTTGGCCTGAATATCTATAATCCCTACTGAGGAAGGATCTCTGTTCTCGAAATCAAAATCCTGTGGCATAGTCTCCGGTTCATTGGCAAATCTTTGAGCTGACAGCTTGCTTTCTTCAAACTCCTCAAAGGCTGTCCAAGGGTAAGTGACCAAATTGTGATCCGATATGGCAAGAATGTTATACCCCAACTCAGCATACCTATCCACAACGGTATGAGGATTTAGCCTGCCATCGCTACAAGTTGTATGAGTATGTAAATTAGCCTTATACTGCTTATGGTTTTGCCAATCTACGTCCTTGTAAGGATTATCAATTACATAGGGAGAGTTGCATGAGGATATAAAAAGAATTAGAAATGTCTTAAAAAGTCCCCCGGCAATGAGCAAAAAGTTCTTTTTATTAAAAAGTGGTTTCATAATTTGAAGTTTTAAGCATTAAACAATTAAAGAAATATAACAATTTTAGTTTTTGACGGATAAATTTTTACAACTGCATATTAAAATCTTAAAGCGAATGAGTAGGTATGCTCTTCTCTTGGTTTGAAATCTCCAACTGCATAAGTTTCAACAGTTACATTTCCGTCTTTGGTAATAGTCATCACTCTGAACATGGGCGTATGATTTGTTTTGTCCGGAATTTTTGTGCGTTCCAATGCAGGGATATGAAGATAATGAACATGTTCAATTTTTTTAGAGTGGTTTACTCTATCCATATCCATGTGTAAATCACCTGAAATAACTGCGGCAAGATTAGCTTGTGGAATAACCTTCTCGATAAATAATTGGTTGCTAATGCCTTTATCTGGTTTTTCGGAATAAACACCTTTTTGAGCTCCATGAACAATTAACACCACTGGTTTTGGAGCTAATCGCTGAACTTGTTCCAATATCCAATTGGCACCGCTGTCATCTAAATCGCGGCCATGGTCGGGGGAGGCAAAAACAAAGGCCAGTTGATCGTGATTGATCACATAACTCGGGCTTTTAATATCGCTGTTCCATTGTTGGGCATAGTGAAGGTAGCGCTCCACCGTGCTGCCGTGCTCTTCATTGCCCATGATAGGATAAAAAGGGGCTTTTAGCTTTTGGAACACTTCGGTTGCTGCTTCGTATTGTATTTCAGTTCCTTTATGGGAAACATCGCCAACACCTATTACAAAATCGATGGGTTGTGTTTGCATAAGTGTGTTAATTTGTTCAACAGCAGCATCTGTATGAGGGAATTCTGCACATGGTTTAGGCTCACCATCGCCAATAAAAGCTATCCGAAGTAATGTGGAATCATCTTCGGCATGTTTTCCGGTAATTGAAAACTCTAATACTTCCGTAGTAATGCTGTCTGCTTTGGCAGTTGCATTGTTTTTGGCAGCTCCTTTACCTGAATTTCCCTGACATCCCGACATTAGGATTGCAAGGAGTACTATTGAAAGTCTTAAAAATTGTGTCATAAATATTCTTTTTATTTATGGTTAATATAATCATCATTTGCTGATTTTCAATACATTTACCAGTGAATCGGATGTGAACGCAGATATATTGTGCAGAAAGTTGATGGAATTTCACACTGCTCTTTCATCCCTGACCTTATTATTGCAGGCAGAAAGCAAAATTAGCAGCAAAAATATTGCGAACAATGACTTCATTTTATTATCAAACTTTTATAAATATGAATGC
>CAZJWE010000352.1:0-2463 GCA_964549265.1 uncultured Bacteroidales bacterium
CCGCAGGGGTCTCCTCCATCGTAGGTTTGTATCTGGCCGATAAAACTGGTGGGCGTATTTTGAAAATTATTATTTTCAAATGAAATAGTATGCCAATCATCGGTTACAGTATTTGCTGTACGGCCTATTTCAATTAGATTCCCTGACAAAGACCCATACCCCGGTTCAAATGCAATGTAGGCTACCTTTTCTGGAGCATGATTACCTTTATTTTCTTGTTCCTGTAATCTCACCCGAAATTGGCTTTGAGAAATATTATCAAGCCTGGTAACTACTGCATCGCTTTCATTATAAGTTATAACCTGGGTTAACACAACCGGGGCAGTAGTAAATTGTTGACTAAATGCATGGGTCTTAAAATTATGGTCAACATCCTCTATGATTCCTGCTTCTACCTTCAGGCCGTCAATGGTATATGTACCTGCTTCCATCACGATATAATCTATTCGCTCCGTGGTATGTGCCCCGTCCAAATAATCCCATTCATCAACCTGATATTGAAAGGAGTGCCGTAATCTTCTTTTGACTCTCACATTACAGGGTTGCCATCCATTATACGAGACAGGGCCTACAATAATAACCGGGTCATTATAATTTCCAACCAGGTATTCAGTGTGCCAATATTCTTTAATCGGTTGGCTGCAAGATAAATTATCTCCATGATAAAATTTATGGGGCGGAAAATGGTGATTTGCTTCAACAGCAAATTCAGCACCTGTTTTCACTTCAAAATCATTTTTTATTTCCAGGCAATTGCCGGGGCTTAATACAATATCCGAACCCGGTTCCAATGTCACATTTCCATAAGGTATAGTTGATGTGACATCACTCCCGACAGACATATTATTATGTGCAAATATGTTTTTATTATTAGTGAATGTTTTGTCTTGCACAAAAAAGTCTGAATTACCGGCTACATCGCTGTCATAAATATAAGTGCTATAATTATGCTTTGTAACAGATATATAGTATGGTTTAACAATATCGGTAAAAGTGTATGACGATACATTATCCGCCACATCATAACAACTACTGCCCATGTCAAGAATACTACAAATGGTTATTTTGCAATTTGATACGCCGGTATTAACAGTTACTGATGTACCATTTTCAGTAACTGTTACACCTGTAAAAATTGAAGGGCTTGCAGTATACATTTCCATACTTGGGTCTCCAAAATAATGGAAAATTCTATTTGTATATTGATTTAGGCCCCATGTTTGCCCCATACGCAATAATCCTTGGTTAAGAACATGTCCCATTTTATAAATGTCAGAATGAGTGTTTACGTTAGGGTTTGATATTCCGCCACTACCAAAATTTGGAAGTAAACCAGGATTAGACCAAATAGCATCAAACATTCCAACAGCAAGTGCATCATTATACCCACTATAACTAACTTGAGATGCAGCAAAAACCCCTACAGCACCTCCTACTGATTGGCGTATAAACTTTTCAGCAAAACATTCCGTTTGTAAAAACCCACCTGTTTGGCAATTTATACTAAAAACAACTGGAAGTTTATCTCCATTAGTAAGATTTGAAATGTCTGTTACAGAGAAATTTGGATGCCCCCAACCTGTATATGAACCATGGTCTCTATGTAAAACATAAAACTTTCCTGCATTGATTTCACTTGCAACACTTGTATTATTACCAGTCCATGGATAGAATGGAGAAATATCTTTTCTTAATACAGATGGGATTGCTTGACCATCAGAATAATACCCATTATTGTAATTTTTGGGAAATGCAGAACTACTTGTATAATATACCCTATTAATCGTTTTTCCTCGACCTATAATATAATCTCGAATTTCTTCACTTGTATGAGTAAACCGCCTATCAGCGTATCCATCGAGATTATCATCTTGAAATTGAGCACAATGAACAGAGGTTTGATAAAATGTAGAATTTACTATTGGATTTCGTTCATAATTTATAATTTTTCTCAACACTAAATATGCCTGTTCTAAAGAACTGACAGATACTCGTCCATGAGCCATATCAGGAGTATAATCACCTGTACCTCCCATACAAGCATAATATAAGTCAGTTGCATAAGTACCATAAGAACTTGAATATTCTTCACCCGGAACATCATCATGGTCTCCAATTATTAAAAAATATTCGGGTTTAGGAGTCCAATTTGTATATCTTGTGTTTATTGCACTTTTCACTTGACTAGCAGTCCAAGAAGCTTGGGAAACAATTTCACAACTAAATCCCAAAATAGTTTTCCAATCAGCAAACTCTCTAGCAGCTTGTAAAAACTCGTTGGTTGTAATAATAATGTAATTTCTATTTGTTGAAGTTGTTAAAGACCCTGATTTTATCAAACTTTCTGATGTTGAATATGTTTCTATTGACTCAGGGTTTGCAACTGTATTTTCAAGAATATCAAGAGTCTCCTTTTTTACACTAGTTTTACTCTTTGTTTTACTACCACTGAAAATAATTTGA
>CAZJWE010000353.1:0-2461 GCA_964549265.1 uncultured Bacteroidales bacterium
TGTAGTTCTTTTATCTGAATTTCCATATTCTAAGCGATCAGATCGAAAATAATATAAGAACTAAGTTGCCTTCAAGATAAAAAAAACCTGCATCATTGTTACCAAAAACACTGCCATTCTTATCTGCTAAAAACTTTGCACTTGTAATTGCTGTTTAGAACCACAAAATAAAAAAACCTCCAACCTGCCACACGTTTGCAACGAAAACACTAATATTATTACATTTTTTTAAGCATATTAAAACCAGTTATACAAACTGTACAATGTTTTTTGGGTAGAAAAAACAACATGAAGTTTTTTTATTGATGGTGTTATGTTGTACTATCTGTAGCGAAGACGCTACAATTAATCGCAGTGTGGTATTTTGAATGAAAGTCCGTAGCGAGGACGTTACGGACAGCGAGGGGGTAATCGATAAAATGCTTACCAATAAAAAGTTTAAAGACTTCTTTAATAAAAATATTGCAGCTTTGTAATAACTATACAAACTGAACTACACATTCAAATTACTCACTACAGGGCTAAACAGGCATTTTCGGAGTAATTATTTATTTTCATTTTTTTTTGAATAACCTCTTACTGCTTTTATTCCTGCTATTACCATGATTAATGATAGAAAACCATATACGTATTCAAGCCCCAATTTGTATTCTATATAAAGTATTATTTTCTGAAAAGCCTTTCCTTTTGTTCCCGTTGCTTCATCAAGAAGAAAATCGTCATAAGAGAAATAAATAAATACAATAACTAAACCAATTATAATAAAACCCACCAATTGCTCTTGCCAAGGTTCCCAATCTTTATTTGCTTTCTTCTTGCTCATACTCTTCTATTGTTTCGTCAATAATTTTCTTAATGGATTCTTTCGTGATTCCATTTTTAAAACTTAGGATAGCAGACGCACTTACTCCATATTTTAGAAGTCTTTTGGTTACAAAAGCAGGGTTTGTTGTCAACTTGTTTAATATAATCCTAGAATATTTATCTGCTCCCGAAACCATACCTGAAGAAACGAATGTTAAAGCTATGTCTAACAAACAGTTTTCTCCAGCTTCTTTTATTGCGTCTTTTAAACTTTCATTATCAGGTTTAAGAGCCCCTCTATAAGCTTGTCTTATACAGTTAAGAGCATATGTCATTTTAGATTGAGAAATATGAATAGATGCTGCTGCCCAAGCAACATTGGCATAATCAACCTGATTTAAAGCTTCTTCCCATGTAGTTCCATCAAGTGTTAGAAAAAATGTTTGAATCCCAAAATCGATAATTGCTCCTTGTGCTGATTTACTCGCTATTACAACAGCAGTTTTTCCGGCAGCATATGTTCCCAATGTTGCGACAGTAAATCCAATATCAGCAAGTGTTGTTATGTCTTTTAGTGCTTGATCAAATTCCTTCTCGCTTAAAATATAATGAAATAAAAATGCTGGAATCAACATTACAGACTCGCCAACTACATAATCTGAAGGCAAATATGGCAAAGCATCTTCTGTACTTAAGCTTACATACTCAAATGCTCCTATTTTCATCAAATACTCAGCATCCTGAAAGATTGAAAGAAAGTCATATTTAGTCGATATCTTAAACTCACTTGTACTTACTAAGTTGTCAGATTCGAAAATTATATTAGGCCCAATTGTTTCATTCCAATCAAACACTTTAGTATATACCTGTCCCTTAAAATTGAAATATTGCTTTTGGATTTCGTAAAGATTCGGCTTTTCTACATTGCTGTAGTATTTAGCAACTTTAAATACAAACTCCTGCAGATTATCACCATCAAGGTGTATTAATACTCTGTTTATTGCGCTTGGCTCTTTTAATGCTACAATCAGTTCTTTTTGCTTATCAACGCTACCTTCACAGCTTCTTACTATGTTTAAAATTATCTCTTCATCATTAATACAAGAAACATAATCCTCCATCATAAAGGCTTTACTAGAAAGCTTCTGCATACATGTTTTTATTTGTAAGGAATTTAAACGACTAAATTCAGTAGCCGGAAGAATTGCCAATATCTTTAAAAGCTCTTTTAATTCTAAATCAGACTTAACCTTTTGAACTATTCCATTTATTTGAGTTTCCCAATCACCTTTTGTTGGGTATAAGTATTTAGAAGTTTCTGAGAACTTATCTTGTGTTGTTATTGACAATACTTTCCCATAATTAAATACAGCTCTTTCATAAACCTGCTCGTAATTCGTCTTTGACGGAACAAAACCCAAATCTTGTTTAACTTCAATAGTTATCTTTTCAAACGTAGTTCCGTTTAACATCATATCTTTTGCAAAATGACCGAACCATGGATAACCATCTGCTTTGTATTCAAGTTTCTTATTATTCACATATGCCCATCTGAATTGCTCAATAAATTTTTGAGTACATACAGGATCTGGGAAAATTTGTATCGCCCCTTCTTCTTCCCCCTGCAACCATGCAATAATTTTCTGCGGGTCGTGTA
>CAZJWE010000354.1:0-2458 GCA_964549265.1 uncultured Bacteroidales bacterium
GCTGTATCTCACGTTCTTCTGCTTCAGCCCCGGGAATACGTTCGCCGTTTATTGTAACTGAATTATACATGGCTGATGTACCCCTGATGCTCCCAAAACGGGCTTCCCCCTGGTCGTATTGGACATTGATACCGGGAATTCTTTTTAAGGCATCACCAACATTGGCATCGGGGAAACGACCAACCTGGTCGGATGAAATAATGTTGGTGATGTTTTCCTTGTTCATCTGGGTGTTCAGGGCTTTTGATTGGCCTTGCAGCCTACCGCTTACAACAACTTCAGATAATTCAACGCCTGCTTTCAGGTTGAAGTCAACAACTGTTGTTTTACCGGGTTCTACAGTAACTTCTTTTTTATCGGGATTAAAGCCGATGTAAGAAACCGATAGTTCATAAGTGCCTTCGGTAACCCCTGTAATGGTATAAGAGCCATTGTTGTCGGTAATAGTTCCTTTGTTATTTGATTCAATGTAAACGGTTGCACCGGGCAACGAAAGGTTGTCGGCATCCAAAACCCGTCCTTTAATAATGCCGGATTTTTGTGCCTGAACAGCTATTGTTAAAGCTGTAAGAAAAACCACTAAAAAAAACTTTACTTTTGTCATAATTTAAATTTTTTTAATTTTTTATATGGCAAAACAATAAAATTAGTGTTACAATAAGATTAATAAAATATTAAGAAATAATTAAATTATTATTGAGTTGTTACTACAATGTTAAATAATTTGATTTAGTTCTACTTTAACAGATTAAAAAACAATTATTTTTTATTGGTCAACTGATTGTTTTTTAGTATCTTGCAGTTAAATAAAACAAAATAAAATAACTCGACAATGGGTAACGATCGAAAAACTTAAAAAAAGAGAATAAAAATGGTAAAACACTGCTTACGGTTAATGACCGCCTTGCAATGTATTTGTCTGAATATGAGTGTTATTTCAAAAATAAAACGAAATCAAATTTTAATAAAGTCACACATTACGTGGAAGGTTTAGTGCTAAGTAATTTGAAAAACATAGAATGCATCAGCGAAACCCTGAATTCAGATTATCACCAGATGCAGCATTTTATAACTGAATCAAACTTGGAGGCGGGTGATGTTATAAATCAGGTTGCAAAACAAGTCAGCAAATCACTACCCAAAAAGAAACTAACAGGTCTTTTAATTGATGAAAGCGGCTGGGTAAAAAAAGGGGTAAAGAGTGTTCGCGTTGGCCTTCAGTATTGCGGAAACGTTGGAAAGACAGCAAACTCACAAGTTGCCGTTTTTGGTTGTTTGTGTAGCGATAAATATGCATCACTGGTAGACGCAAGGTTATATTTGCCAAAATCGTGGTGTGACGACTATAAAAGATGTGAGGAAGCCGGAATTCCCCGGGAAAAGATCATATTTAAAACCAAGCCGGAACTTGCAATGGATATTGTGAAACATCAATTGGATCAAGGGATTTTATTCGATTATGTTGGGGCAGACGGGCTATATGGAAACGATATCTTTTTTACCCGTTCAATAGAAGATATGGGATTAATATATATGCTTGATATCCACTCCGATCAAAAAATACATTTGGAAAAACCCGAACTCTATCCCCCGGAACGAAAAAGTACACGAGGGCGTACCCCAAAGAAACTAAAGGCAAGTACACCGGCAATTAATGCTAATGATTACATCAATACATTAACCTCTAAGGATTGGAAGAAGTTAAATATACGAGATTCAGCAAAGGGTAAACTTAAAGGTGAGTTCCATTTTAAGGATGTATATATATTTGGGATAAAGCCAATAACGTGGTTGAACAAAGATTATTGGTGATATCAAAAAGAAATACCAAGAATGGTGTTGAGATAAAATATTTATTTACAAATGCCAACCTTGCTCAATACACGGAGCAGGCATTGGCCTATATGCAGGCTCAACGCTTTTTTATTGAGCATAGCTTTGAAGAACAAAAACAAATATTGGGCATGGATCATTTTCAAACCAGAAAATGGAAGTCCTGGCATCACCAAGTTGCTCTTAACGTGTTGGTAGGCAGCTTTATGCTAAAAGAGAAGATTTTAAATCAAGATGAAGTGCCATTGCTATCGGCAAGAGATATAATGGATTTTATGGTATTTAAATTTTATCGACAAATAACCGACGAATTAATGATGGAGCAATTACAACAACGACATAAACGAAGGCAGAGGGACATAGATGGCTGTTATTCAAAAAAATAAATCTGTTAAAGTAGAATTAAGTAGTTCCTTTTTAATATTCGAAGTCAATTTACTATAATCTATTATTTTCCCCTCTTCCTCTTTCTGCAGGAACCCCCAGATCACCCCCGGGTCGTGGATAATGTCCCATTGGTACTTAAACGTGCGCACCCTTTTAACCAGGGAAGTGGGTCTCTAAACACCAGTTTTTGCCGTGTCAAAAATTACATAACCATACTTTCCCGATAGTGGCAGATAGA
>CAZJWE010000355.1:0-2436 GCA_964549265.1 uncultured Bacteroidales bacterium
AAAAAATATCTTATAAGTAATTTATAAAAATTAGTATGTACCTGAAAAAGAGGTTGTTTTGGTTTTGTTGTGAAAAATAATCAAAACAGGTATTATTAAAAAAAGATAAACTATAAAAAAAAATCATTTATTTTGCGGCTTAATTTATTGTTAGAAATACAGATTGTTCTGATAAATAGATGTATATAGTGTGTTTTACTGTGACTGTCAATAACAAAAGAAACAGATTTAATATATTTGTTGTAATATGAACCTCAATGAACGACAAGAATATGTTAAGTATAGAATTTTTTATAAATGATTAATTTAAAAACAAACAGATGGAAATTAAAGGCTACAAATGCTATCACAGCATTTATATTCAGCAGCGTATTAGTGATGTAGATGCTCTTGGGCATATCAATAACGGCATTCAGCAGCATTATTATGACCTTGCGCGGGTAGATTATTTTGACAGCATTTTACAGGTCAATGTTGACCAAAGTAATGATTCCCTGGTGATTGCCAATATCAATATGAATTTTATTCAACCGATTTTTTTTAGAGACGATTTGGAGGCATTTTCAAAGATTATACGAATAGGAAATAAAAGCATTGAGATGGTGCAATTTTTAATAGACAAAAAAACAGATCAAACCAAATCATGGAATAATACTGTATTGGTTGGTTATAATCCTCAAAGCAAAATTTCAGTTGCTATTTCCGATGAATGGAGACAAAAGATCAATGCATTTGAAAAAGATGTTGATTTGCTCACATGTAAAAGTGGGATATAAATGTTTTTTTTGATTTTTTAAAATAATTCCAGTAATCCTTCCGGTAAATCAAACATAATAAAACATTCATCCATATTAATATTTCTGATGAATTCGGAGTGAATTGGAATATAATATTCTTTGGTGTCTTGTTTTACAATAAAAAACGGATTTTTGGCATTATCATTAATATCATGTACCACTCCAATTTCACCATGGTTTAATTCAAACGCTTTGTATCCTATGAAATCATAATAATTTGCATCCTGTGTTTGGTGCCCGGTGGACTCTATGAACACGTTGCACTGCTGAATGTCTTTTGCTTTATTGATGTCATGCACATGTCTGAATTGTATGATGCCATTTTTTTTGTCTATACTCTGAAAATCATCAATAAAAAACGGAACTGGTTGCTTATCAATTTCGATAAAAACCAGTTCCGTTTGATTAAGAATTTCCGGAAGTTTAAAGTTATTTCGTATGATCAATCCTCCTTTTACTCCATGAGTTTTTGACAGTATACCGGCAAATGAGAGGTTTTGTTTCATACTGAAGGATTAGCTTTTTGCTTCTTGCTCGCCTCCTTCTTGCTTTTCATTCTCTTCTTTTTCCTCTTTCTTTTCTTCCTTTTTAGTTTCTTGTTGTTCGTTTTTTGGCTCTTCCTTTATTTTTTCTTTTGTTTCTTCTTTCTTTTCCTGTTTTTCTTCAGAAGCTTTTGGTGCCTCATTTTCTTTTGTTTTCTTACTTTCTGCTTTAGCTGTTTCTTCTACTTTATTTTCAGTTTCTTCTTTTTGTTTTGTATCTGTTTCGGCGGGTTTTTCTTCTTTTTCCTGAGAAGCTTTGGGAGTTTCTTGTTTTTCTACAGGTTTTTCTTCTGCTTTAGCAGGTTCAGCTTGTTCTGTATCCGGTTGTTCAGCCTCTGCGGCTTCTGCTAATTCAGATTTTTTCTTTAATAAATCTGCTGCCCGTTGTTCATTTATTTTCTTTTCATTGTCTAAACGCTCTTTCTCTTCTTTCTTTTGCTTTTTGGTTAATTCTTGTTTAACAGCATTTGCTTTTTCCCTGCTTTGTCTTAACCATTCATTGAATTTGTTGTTTGCTTCTTCTTCAGTAAGAGCATTTTTCCGAACACCTCTTAATAAATGTTTTTTAAGTAAAACACCTTCACGTGAAAGGATGGACTTGCATGTGTCACTTGGTTGTGCCCCTTTTTCCAACCAATAAAGAGCTTTGTCAAAATCTAAGTTGATTTGTTCAGGCATTGTAGTAGGATCATAAGAACCTATTTTTTCAATGTTCCGTCCACCTCGTGAGGCTCTGCTATCTGCTGCAACAATATGATAAAAAGGACGTTTTCTCCTTCCTCGTCTGCTTAATCTTATTCGTACCGGCATGTTATTTTTAATTTTTATTTAAAATAAATGGAGTGCAAAGATATAATATTATTTGATTTAGAAATAAAAATTATAAAATTTATTTAATGTTTGTTCCATAAAGCCCAACTCCTTCATTGTGACTCGAAATCTAATTGAGAGGAGATTAGGGAAATAAGGGGGATAGGAGGAATAAGGGGAACCTTTCTTTCATGGAAACCTTATTCCCTTTAAACCTACTGAGAAGAACATTTTTTTTGACACACATTGCGCCAAGCAAAGCCCGTGAAAGGGGGATTAGATTAGTT
>CAZJWE010000356.1:0-2418 GCA_964549265.1 uncultured Bacteroidales bacterium
TCACAATGGCCGAATCGTCTATGATTAATATGCTGTGTTTTTTCATTGTTTAGTTTTTAATGGTCAGATGCAGCTCGCCATGAGTTTAATTTATTGACTTTGTGCAATCTAAATAGATTGTTAATAATCATGCAAGTGTGTGTCAAAAAAATTGTCATGGCTTGGTTCATATGTTTCGTTTTTGATTGGGTGATGGGTGAAGTGTTTAGTTATTGGATGTGAGTTTGTGAGTGGGTTTGGGCATGAGTAACTTTCAATTTATACGCTTCTTAGCTTTGATTGTTAAAAATTTCTTCATGTTTTTTATAGTTTTATTTGATGTTGGCATTTGATATATATTGTCTTTTTAGAAATTTCATCAGCACTTCCCCTGTTGAGGTATTGAAAAGAATTCTTCTTCCCAGTTTTGCGCCAGTATTTTGACTAACAATAGGAATTCTTTCTTTTTCAAGTATTTGATATGCAATATCAATATTTTTTTGTCCTATCCGAAACATGGGGCTTGTCGTTTGGATAACCTCTGCTCCTCCAAAGACTTTAGCTACCATGTTTTTTTTAGTAGCGCCGTTTTCAATCATTTTTTGGATTAATTTTTCAATAGCAATATTTCCAAATTTGGGAGAAGTAAGTTCGCTTCCATTCCAAAGTGGTAGCATATAATGGTTTATCCCTCCAACCTTTTTGGTTTTGTCGAATAAGCAAACTGAAACGCATGATCCTAATATGGTTATGGCATTAAATGACTCATTGCTGACAAATATTTTTGATGGATTTAAAAAATATACATGATTATTCATGAGCTTAAAAAATTTGATTTTCTTCATCAAAAAAAATCTCGTTTCCATTTGAGGAAATGTCACCAATTATATCCTCGGAACAATCTTCCGGTAGTTTTACAAAGAATTCACATCCTTTTTTATGATTTTCAAACCAAATTTCACCCCCCAGCATTTCGAGTATTCCTTTGGTTACAGCTAAACCAAGACCCAATCCTTTATTTTCTGAATGTATAGAATGGTCAATACGGTAAAAGCGGTCATATATTTTTTCGCTATATTCTGTATTAATGCCTATTCCATTATCTTTTATTGTAAGTTCTAAATATTCGTCCGAAATGTTAAGATTGATTGAAATTTTATTGTTATCAGGGCTAAACAATATTGAATTATTGAGTAGATTTGAACAAACAAGATGAAGCTTATCAGAGTCTGTTTTAAAATATTTATTTTGTTTTGTTGTTTTAATTGTGTGTTTAAGAACTATTTCAATATTTTTTTTATGATATAGTATACGATAATTGTTGATGATGTTTTTTAAAAGGTCTACGACTTTAACATTTGATATTTTAGGACTGAATTCACCGGCTTCCAGTTTAGCTGCAGCAAAAATATTCATAAGTTGGAAATCAAGCTCAAATGTGTCCTGATGTATTAACTGAGCAAATTCCTTCATTTTTTCATATTCATCTTTTTCCATATTTATCAGATGTTTTGTGAGCCCCAGAATTGAAGAAAAAGGGTTGATGATATCGTTGGTGATATTGGATATGAAATGACTTTTCATAGATTCGGATTTTTCTAGTTTTTTGTTGACATTTATTAATTTTTCTGTCGTTTCCCTTAATTCCTTGAGGGTTTCGTTATTTTTCCTAAATCTTTTTTGTAACTCATCAATTAATTGTTGATCTGTTAAATTACTCATGATTCGTTTTTTTTTAAGTTTTTTATAAATATTGTAGGTTTTATTTGATCTACAGGTAAATTCATTCCAATAATTGATTCACTATGCCCGATAATTAGATATCCGGATGGTTTAAGTTTTTTACACAGCTGGCCAAGTACTTTTTCCTGAATGGTTCTGTTAAAATAGATGAGCGTGTTTCTGCATAGAATTATGTCGTATGCTTCATTTATCTTATAGTTTTCTTCTAATAAATTTAATACGAAAAAGCGAATGTATTTTAGAACAGAAGGCATGATTTTAACAAGTTGTTTTTCTTGGATTTTGTTTTTTAAAAAATATTTTTGTTTTAATTCGGTGGGAATATCTTTTATTTTAGCAAGTGGATATATTCCTTTTTTTGCTATCATAACACTTTCCGGGGAAATGTCACAAGCTGAAATACTAAAATCAAAATCTAAACCTTTTGATTTAGATTCTAATAAACTAATGGCCACGGTATAAGGTTCTTCTCCTGTTGAACAACCGGCGCTTAGTACTTTTATGTTTCGTGGTACTTTTTTATGGATGAGTGTTGGTAATGCTGTTCCGGTTATAAAATCGAAATGTTCTTTTTCTCTGAAGAAATCTGTTTTGTGAGTCGTTACAACGTCAATCATATGCTGTATTTCATGTGTGTTTTTATTAAAGGTATAATCAATATATTCTTTATATGTATTTATATTGAGGGTGTTTAGC
>CAZJWE010000357.1:0-2388 GCA_964549265.1 uncultured Bacteroidales bacterium
AATCCTGCTTTTTTGCATTCATTTAGTATTTTGATTGTTCCACGTCCCCATGCTTCAATTAGTCCGCCTTTAAAAAATGTTCCTGCAAGAATAGGGTTATGGGGGCGGGAAGAATGTTTTTTCTTTAAATCTTCTATGGTTAAATCATCAGGGAGTGAACCTTCGTTCCAAACTATTAATTTATCATCATATACACTTATTTGTATTGGGGCTCCCAGGTAATCTCTATGTACAATTGCATTTAAAATTACCTCACGGATAGCTTCGTAAGGATACTCCCAATTTTCGACACGCTGCAACCCTTGATATGATATCGGGGATATTAAAAACTTTTTGTCCAGCATGTCAAGAGTTTTATCTGCTAATTGATAGGCATTTCCCTCAACGACCTCCTGAAAACGTAGGTCATCATCAGTTTTTCCAAATCTACCAATCTTTACATAAGCGTTTATATAAAATCGGCAGGGATTTTTCCCAAATAGCACTATGGCAGAACGTTTTAATTGTCCACTTTCAAGAAGTAATAAATTGTCTAATATATGCTCAATGTTACTTTCATCTTCAATGAAAGTCATCATCCTTTTACTCGTGGTAGCTCCTTTTTTGAAAGCTTCAATTGCTGTTACATCAATATCGTTAAAACTTGCTCTTGGTTCAATTACATCATCCCATGTTTTGCCAGCCTTTTTTAAAAGAAATTCGTTTAAGGAATTACCTTTAAGCTCTTGTTTCGTGCTTCCACTTCGGTAATAATATTTTCCCTGATATGAAATTGGCACATCGTAAGGTTTTATATCAATTTCTATATACTTCTTACCTTTATCCTCCTTTAAATCAACGTCACATATAATTCCTAACTGGTTTTGGATTTTATTTGGGATGTCATCCATTAGTTTTTTGTACTTGTCAATACCAATAATATCGCCCTTATCATTCTGACCAATAATTAATTTTCCTCCTTTGGCATTTGCAAATCCACAAATCCATTTTAAATATTCATCTCTCCAAGATTCTTTCCATTCGATATTTTGATTCTCCGGCATATTGTTTTTTTTGTTTTAGCTTTTCAAATATAACTAAAAATGGATATTCTTGGTATCGGTTTTTCTTACAATGAACGGCAAACACGTCTACAACAACATGTTGTTTATGACTATTATATAAACATTTTTTCACGTTCATAACTCATTGATATAACGACCATATAGAAAATTCTGCTATATTCCGTTATCTGTTTATTTTTAAAAATTAATCTCTTCAAATATAAAAAAAAAGACTGAACAACAACATTCGTATCATAAAATTAACCCTAAAATGAATACAATAGCTCAACCAGAAAAAATTAGTCTTTTGGTGGGTTAGATAACAAAAAAATAAGCCGGAAAAAAGTATTCAAATCACTGTAGCTCTTTAACCGGGTATCGTCCAACAAAAGGGCAAAATGTGCCGTCTAATAATCAACTATCAAAGATTCATATGGAATTTTCAATTTGTCATGAAGTTTTCGGATCATTTTTAATGTCAGTTTACGTTTTCTGCTAAATATCTCAGATACTCTACTTTTATAACCAATTATCTGAGCCAGATCACGTTTATTCATCCCCATCTGTTCCATACGAAACTTAATCGCTTCAATAGGATCTGGTGGTCCAATTGGATAATGTTCATCTTCATATTTTTCAATCAAGATGCCTAGAATCTCAGCTTCATCTCCCTCTTGAGAATCAATTGGGGCATCGAAAATAGCCTCAAGTCTTTCTAAGGCTTTTTCGTAATCTTTTTCTGTTCTAATAACTTTTATATCCATAGTAATCAAATTTTTTCTGCGTCAATTTTATCATAATCATTATGTGTTCCTATAAACCTTATAAAAACCCATTGTCTCAGATAATTAATATGAGTAATCAGTCTATACTTGTTCCTGCAGATATTAAAAACTACACGACCTGCTTTTAAAATACTTGCCTTAGGATACTCATTTTTAATATCAGTTGGACTTGTCCACTTAGCTTTACTAGCCTCTTTGTACCAAGTTTTCAATTGATCCTCAGAATCAGCATGCTTATCCCAAAACTCTCTTAGTATCTTTTTTGCAATTACTCTCATTTATTTATCTTTCTTCTAGCAAAGATACAAATTAAGTTACCAAACTGGTAATATTTTTTATGGTTTTTTATTAGATAACACTCAAGTAGGCATTTTTGCTAAAACGTAAAGGCACAAACAGCTCACCGCCAACCTATCTTTACCTTCCGCCGCTTTTTTATAGCTTAAAAGAATAAATTATTACGTTTAATATCAACATGGCGGGCGGTGTACTGTTTTGTGCCATGTTACCCTTCGTTTTGTATTTTTTCAACTTGTTCTTTAGTTAATCCAGTAATCTGG
>CAZJWE010000358.1:0-2367 GCA_964549265.1 uncultured Bacteroidales bacterium
ACTATATTTAAACTATATTTAAACAGTATTTTAGGTCCTGTAAAAATATTTAACCACTAAAATAAGGGTAGTACCTAAATTTTATAACCAAAGAATAATACATCTATTTATTCGTTTCATAAATAAATTAAGTTGAGTCTGTATTAAACGTGTTTACTGTAGCTTTCTTTAGTTGAGCACTGAAAATTAGAGCGAAGAATCACTAAAGAATTTAATGATTGAATGAGAACAAATTTTTGGTAAAACACTTTTAAGAAAGTCACACTTTAAAATCAAATAAAATGACAGGATTATTAAGAGCAATATTAATAATAGCAGCTGTATATTATATTATTAAATTATTGATAAAGTATGTGATGCCCTATGTGGCGAAGTATTTTATCAAAAAAATGCAACGGAACTATGGAGCGCGGTCAGGATATTCTGATCATAAAAAAGAAGGAGAGGTCAGCATAGAAAATAAAGATAAACAGAGCAAAGAAAAAATTATTGAAAAAAATGAAGGGGATTATATTGATTATGATGAAGTAAAAGAATGATATTAAAATAAAATATCTCTTGTCACATTGATGTTAAATGCATAATCAATGGCCATTTGCTTTTTTTGATAATACTGGTATAAAGGTATGTCAAATGTAACCGACATATTCCATACTTCATTCAATGTATAATTTAGTTGTGGAGAAATAAAAAAGACAACACTCCCGGAATTAGGTACATTCTTCCATTCGGCATCTGTAGTGTCTTTTGAGAAGTATTTGTTTTTTCCTTTAATCTCATTGCGGATTTGCAATATAGCAGTCCAATTTTGACTTAACCATTCGAGAGAAGGAGGCATATGCAAATGCTTACTTATAAAAAAGGATGTTGTCAGTGCATTACCAAACTCATATTGTTTGTATTCATAAAAGCCTGGGATGCTTGGGAAGTTGTGTTCATATTGTGCAATCAGGAAAAACCTGAGTGCCTGGAAAGGGATTTCTTTAATGACGTATAATTTGCCCACCAAACCGTAGGCTCCGCCGGAAGACTGTGCCTCTGTAGCCAATTCTACACCATCTTTTATTTGAGCATTGTGGCGCAGTGGTATTTTTCCACCGATTCCCAGGGTAGTCTCAAATCGTTTATCCGGGTTTGAAATGGCTTTATATTTTCCGGTGATTAATGCATTGGAAAAACCATTGCCAATTTCATTGGCTTTTACAGGAAAGAATCTGATTTTATCTATAAAATACCCAAATTCAGCTTCCAGGGTTAGTTTTTTTGAAATACCATATGCCAGGAAACCGCCCATGTAATCAAATAATGCCCTGTCAAACGTTGTCCCTGCATCTTTTGTATACAATTCGTCTCCAAAAAAGTAACGGCTTGAAGTGCTGTGTTTATAAAATGAAGCAATACGCAATGAATGCTTATTCACAACCCCCATGTTTAGATTTCCTCCTATAGGATTTCCGGGTGATGTAAAACATTGAGGATATGTGTTTGATAACAGACAGTGTAATAAAATAATATGAAAAATACAGTGTTTCATAGGTTTATTAAGTTTAAGAGTTTAAAGTTGGGTAAGGGTTTTGAGTTTAGGTGTTTTAGAATTCTGAAGATAGCTTCACGCACATCATGCATTTCTTACACTCCTAATGAATTCCGGATACTGACTCCTTACTTCTTAGTTAGATTATTATCCCCACCAACCAAATAAATCATCGGGTGCATTACATCAACACACATTGTCATTCCATAATATAAATGGTGATTGATTTTTTTTCATTCTGATTGTTTGCAGAGATTTCACAATACACATTATTTTCGGACCCGGGCCCAACACATGGGTCTGCAAAAAAATAAACCTGCTCTGGTTTGCCTTTTTTATGGATGATTGGAGCATTGCTGTTGGTAGACCAGTTGAAGCATTCTTTTGTTAGCTTTTCGCCGGTATAATATGCAGTTATAATTGTGGAGTCGCCCATATAAATAGAATCTTTTTCGGCGGTTAAACTGTCAAATACCTCAAGATGTGAGTCTTTTGGTATTTTATCATTTTTATCTTCACAGGCACTAAATAATATAGCCAATACTATGATTATTAATAAATACAATAAATCCTTCATCGTTAAATATTATGTATTTAATTTAAAATTTGAATCAATTTTATGATTTAAATTTATAAAAAATATAACGAATCACAAAAATTAATCTTTTATACATCTCACAGAAAATGCTGCTGTTTTAGGTTGTTCATTGATTCTGCCCACTTCACCGGAAGTATTTTCTAATCCGCGGATGTACATATTTCCATTGCTTTGTGTCGAAGACTGGATGTATCCATTGCTGCCATTTAAGGGGACTTCTAATAATTCCTTTCTT
>CAZJWE010000359.1:0-2359 GCA_964549265.1 uncultured Bacteroidales bacterium
GCATCCTTCTTTAGATATCCTATAAATATCCTTTACCAACTCTTTTGAAAGCTGAAAGCGAAAAAATATAGCACAAACATTTTGGGGGAATCTCGTGCATGAGGCTCCGCAGCCGGGCACCCATCCGGTGAAGACAGCGTAAAAAAATATGTAGTCCACGTAATTAAAAAGAATTCAGAATTCAGAATTCAGAAACCAGAATGGATGGGAAAGAAGCCTCAATTACCCCTTCTAACTTCTAACTTCTAACTTCTAAATTCTAACTTCTAACTTCTAACTTCTAACTTCTAAATTCTAACTTCTAACTTCTAACTTCTAACTTCTAACTTCTAACTTCTAAAAAAAGCTGAAAGCGAAGTGCTGCATAAGTCTATGGGTATAATCACACCCGGACACATGCCCAAATCCCAATTAACAATTAACAATTAATATTTAACATCATTCACCAACTCTTCTTTCAAATTATCAAAGTCATCAAACATAAACCGGTTGGTAAAGACCAGGGTTAAAATAACAGTGATCAATGCCGATACAAAAATGGTAAGCATGATCATAATCTGGTATTTGATGGCAACAGACGGACTGCTTCCGCCAAGTAACTGGCCCGTCATAATGCCGGGCAAAAAAATCAGTCCCATAACCGACATGTTGGCAATAAACGGATTGAATGATTTTTTAAGGGCATTGCGGATAAAAGGTGCCAGGGCCTCGTTGCGAACAGCTCCATTCAGTAAATAAAAGCGGTATGTCTGCTCATGGTCTTGTAATTCGGTATAATAAGCATTCACTTTTTCCTTGTCGGGACGTAAATGCTACACTCAAATGCTCTGCAGATACGATCATAATAAAATAATTGAAGTACAAATTTAATGGAACTTATTAATTTATGGATATTTTAAAATAACAATTTCATTTTTGGTGACAAAAAATAAACAACCTCTAAAAACTATAACCTTTTGTTAGTCATGCAATTAAATCATGACAAGTTTGCTAAGTCTCACATATAAAGGGAAATGATCTATGTAATTAGATTAGAAATTGTTAAAATAATTTGGGTAATAGTAAAAAAAACAATATACTTGCAAATTATTTAACTTAAAATTTATTGTTAAACCAAAACAAATCAATTATGAAAAAAATTAACTTACTTCTTCTTGCAATTATTTTTTCTTTTTCAGCAACTGCTCAGGATACAGATGGTGAAGGAGAAACTGAAAAAAAAGCAACAGATATGGACAAAATCCTTCCGGCTTCCGGTGATTATGCCATTGGATTTGATGCAACTCCATTGTTTAACTTTGCATTAAATGCTGTGAATATCATGGGAAATACAGGTACTACAGCTCAGCATCCTGGTTATGTAAGCGGGTTTAATCAAACACTTATTGGAAAATATTTTGTGGATCAAAGCACAGCATACCGGATCACATTAGGAATTAACAGCAGTTCAACTGCTACCACAATTTTCGATGATCATCCATATGATTCATCTGGTGGTGAGCCTTTAGAGGTTGAAAATGTAACCAAAAACAGAAGCATGAATGTTTCAATTGGTGGTGGCCTTGAAAAACGTCGTGGCTATGGTAGATTACAAGGTTTTTATGGTGGTGAAGCCATTTTAGGTTTCAACAGCAGTGCTACAATCAATGAATATGGCATTGAAATGGATTCAGCTACTGTAAACGATGGTCATATACCACCACCGGCAAAGCGTACCTTAAAAGAGAAAGACGGCCTGGGCTTTTCTATCGCTTTACGTGGGTTTGTTGGTGTAGAATATTTTTTCCTTCCAAAAATGGCAGTAGGCGCTGAATTTGGATGGGGTTTCATGTACTCAATTACCCCAAGAGGCTCTAAAGAAACCGAATCATGGAATTTTACAGACCAGCAAGTTGAAGTTGAAGAGAATGATGGTTCATCAAAATCCAGAACTTCAGGTTTTTCAGTAGACCAGGGTTATAATTCAGCTGCCGGAGCATTGAAACTCACAATTCACTTTTAATATAAAATATTATTAGATTGTAAAAAAGCTGCCGTAAGGGCAGCTTTTTTTTTTGAAAGAAATACAACATATAAACTACGTTAAACTATATTTCAACCACATATAAACTATTTTTCCAACCCCCATAAACAAATTGCAAGTTACCATTAAATTCATTGTAGAACCAGTTTTCTTCTGTCTTCTGAATTCTAAAACAAACACTATTTCCACAAAAAATTGCAGTAGTACCAAAAAATTAAAAAAACATTTGCATTTTTTAAAAAAATAGCATATTATTGCATTTATAAAGATTATAACCCCTATAATTGATATAAGGCTGTGAATTTGGTGATAGTTAGGGGATATTAGCAATTGTTC
>CAZJWE010000360.1:0-2346 GCA_964549265.1 uncultured Bacteroidales bacterium
TTCTTCTTTTTAATTTATTCCTTTTTACAGCACCTGGTATTTTTTTTTTCGGGATGCTGCATCCAAATATCACCGGAACTTTTTGATCATATCCGCTGGTATCTGTCCAAATGGCTCTTAACGGAAAAACTGCTGCTGTTTTTCCTTCCCTGAATATTTTTTCAAAAATTTTCTTATGATGGAGGCGTTCTTTTTTGGGAAGTGTATTGAAATATGGCATACAAAATAAATAAGGTATAAAATGAGTCCCAATGGTTATTGATCGTGCCCATTACTATTTATTTTTTTAATATACTGTTCCAATGCCATTGTCATGGACGGTGCCTTAGGGGTTGGTGCTTTAACATCAAGTCGCAATCCTTCATTTTTTACTGCTTTTGCTGTATTGGGGCCAAATGAAGCTATTTTGATGGAATCCTGCTGAAACTCAGGGAAATTCTCTAATAATGATTTGATTCCGGAAGGACTGTAGAATACAAACATGTCATAATTGCGATGTTGAATGTCATCCAAATTACAACTGATTGTTTTGTATAATATGGCTTTGGTATAATCAATTTTATTTTTATCTAATAATCTGGGTATCTCCCGCTTATGGCAATCAGACAACGGAACGAGAAATTTTTCACTATCATTTTTTTTAATGAGCTCTACCAGGCTTGCAAATTTTCCATTGGAATAAAATATCTTTCTTTTCCTGTAAGTAATATATTTTTGTAAATAATACGCTACGGATTCGGAAGTGCAAAAATACTTCATGGAGTCAGGTACATTAATCCTCATTTCTACACATATCCTGAAAAAATGATCTATTGACGTTCTACTGGTTAAAATTACAGCATTATGTTCCTGGATATTAATGCGGGTTTTCCTGAATTCGTTTTCACATATACCTTCTACTTTTATAAAAGGTTTAAAATCTATTTCTAAATTGTTCCTTTCTGCTAATTCAAAGTAAGGAGACTTTTTATTTTTTGGTTCGGGCTGAGATACTAAAATTTTTTTTATTGCCATTATGCTTTTATATTTTAAATATAGTCATTAAAATATCTATATAAAACCAATAAAGGTAATATTTCCAAGATGCAAAGATACAAAATCAAATAAAAAAATGACACCTTTTTATTTATTACTAATTGCAAACTTCTTATTAAACGCCAAAATAAAAACCACGTCATAATAACCAAACCAATGATGATTAAAAATCTCCGTATGTTTTCAGGAACATATGGTATGGCAATTACAACCGGAAATAAAAACATGCCTGTATTCTTATTATATAAAAATACATTGAATATATAGTCTGAAAAAAGTTTTTGGCGTTTAAAGAGAAAACCGGTTATGTGGCAAGCAATGTATTTGATGAAGTATATAATGAATATACATACAGAAAATAACAACATCCAATATACCGGGTGCCAGATATCTCTGAGGTTTATGTCAAAAAACACACATAGTTCATAAGCAAACAAGCCCATGTTCAAAATAAAAACCAGGTTTAAAAAGAACCATGCTCTTTTTGCAATAATGTTTGTTTCCTGAAACGACCGTTCTGCAATAGTAAAGTTGTATGCTGATTTTCTTACATTCCGAATGTATTTATTATAAAAAAGTTTTGCAGTGATGAATACGACCAATGAAATTATAATCACCCCAAGCATCCAGTCTTTTCCATACGAAGTTGATTCTTTTTTTTCAATTGCTTCAGGAACAACTTGTTTTTCCGTAATAGTTTCCGTTTGTTTTGTTGGTGTGTCGTGCGTTTCTTTAGAAATCAATATTTCTTTGACATTGGCCTTTTTCTTTTCTTTCGCAATTGGTTTATCCGCATACAAACCAGATGTCATGTTTTCATAAAAAGAAGGTGGTTCAGCAAGGGTGTCACCAATGTATGGAATGGTATCTGTTTTATAGTCAGGTATTATTGGTTTTTGCTTAACATATTTCCAATCCGATTCCTTCTGTTGTAGTTTCTTTTCTTTTTCTCTGGCCTGTAAAAGGATTTGCTGTACTTCTTCTTCAGAATACCTGATAGCATTTTTTGTCGTATCAGAAACAATTTTTTGCGTATCGCGCTTCACATTAGTGATTGTTCCTTCTGCTTGCTGTTGATTTTGTATATTGGCAGTGTCCTCCTGTAAAGTGTTATTACTTGAAGGAGGCGTGTTTGATGCAACACTATCGCGTTGAGAAATATTTTGTTGACTTATTTTATTGAATAAGCCTGATTTATCCATTCTATAAATTTTATGCAAAGATAACGAAAAAGTGGATAAAATCATAATTTTTTAGGTACTACCCTTATTTTAGTGGTTGAATATTTATGAGTTCAGTATAAAAAGTATA
>CAZJWE010000361.1:0-2326 GCA_964549265.1 uncultured Bacteroidales bacterium
TGAAATCACCGTTTTCTGCATCGGTAAAATATGTATCAACAAGCCCGGCAGGGTTGATATTATTTGTGACGATCCCGTTTATTTTCCAATCATCATGAATTTTTGCAAAATTATTTTGTAAATATGAGTTTTTTGCATGATTATCCATGTAGAATCCTGTGCTGATGCTTCTGCTGTTGCTTATATCTGATTCAATGATGGTATTATTCCATATCCACAAATCATCTGCTCCATTCACACAAATAGAAAAACCAATATCGTAGATAACATTGTGGTCAATGATAAATCGTGCGGGCCTGTAGGGTATATCCTCATAAATATCAGAGGTACCCTCTCCATGATCAACGTATATTCCAATTTGTAAAAATTCAGGTGCTCCGTGAAGAATGTTATGATCAATCCGCATCCAATTTTTATTTTCACCGGCTTCATCAAAATAAGCTGCATCATACGCTCTGGCACATGCATTATAAATATAATTATGATGCATGCGAGCCATTCCTTTAGACGTTGAATCGGAATTTTTAATATTCCGTATGGATATACCTGCATGTGCAGTATTATAAATTGTATTATACCCAACTTTATGGTCTTTTGATTCTATATTTCGTTTCCCAAAGTTAATAGCTCCGGCTTCAGCAACCATATAATTCACATCATGAATAACACAGTTGTATATTTTATTGTCCTCTCCAATAACAGAAACGGCTGAGGCAGAGCTGTAAACTATAGTGCTATTTTTTAGCATATTGTTTGTCCCAGAAATTATGAGGCCTGATTGTTGGCTCCACCCAACTTGCCAGTCACCCGAGCAATCGTAACTATGTGTTACATATTTAACATTTAAGTTATCAAATGTATTGTTGCTGGCGCCTGAAGTACTCACTCTGCTTAAATAATCGTTATCTGTAGTTATAGACGTGGCAAACAGGTTTAAATCCTTTATTGTTATATTACTAAATGTACTATTTTGAGGCCTGAATACATATGGGTACTTTTTTGCTTCTACTAAATTACTGTTCCCAATAGAAGAAGCAGGTGCGCCTCCATCGGGCATTTTTATATATAATGTATCATTGTGTTTCCACCATTCGCCATTGGAAAGCAATGCAGAAACACCTCCTGATGCTTCCACTGCTGAAGGAGTAGGATTGAATAAATAATACCTGCTGCCATTTCCAATATGCCAGTTGCCACATGATTTATAACGGCTTGCACCACCTGCCCGGGTTCGGATTTTGCCATCTACAATATCTTTTATGGGGCCCGTCCATCCTTGTCCGTCTCTCTTACATATCGGGTTGGATAAGTTAATATACATCATTGCACCTTCCCACCGGGTTGTGTCTTCATTTTCAAAGTCAAAGTCCGTGATCTCGCCTGTAGTTAGATTTATTTCTTCAACGCCATCCATGGTTGCCAGGGTTGGAGCCATTACAAAATCATCGCTTGTTTGGTCGGGCCAGCGGGCAAAGAAAATCATCTTTCCATCTACAAACAATTGGTTTGTCTGTTCTCCTTCTGTGATGTCCCAGTCCATAATGGTACTATAGACGCCATTTCCTTCGTCTGTCCAATCCAAAAGGGGTTCACAGCCATTTATAATGACTGAATCTGTTCCATTTGGCTGGATGGTAATGTTGTCTACATTAATCCTTACTTCTTCCCTGTAAGTGCCGGCATGAATGATGATAGCATCACCGGAAGCTGCGTTGTTTACTGCTTCTTGTATTGTGGAATAAGTCTGGCCACTGCCTACATGAAGGTCTGTCCCATATACATTAAATCCAAAAAACAAAATAATTGAAATGTTTAAAAATAGTAATTTAATAGTTTTCATAGTTTATTTAGTTTATTATTAAAAATTTATATTCACTAATCAATGAAATATATTAAGGTTTTTAAGGTAGTTCAGATAATAGTAGATGTTATGGTAAAGCTTATATTACCATTTTTTCTTTTAACATCTTCAAAGATACAACATTTTCGGGGAGGTTAATATTTATCTTTAACGAAATGTATCATAATTATAAAAATGTATCACCTTGATAAAACTTTTCTTTTTCGGTTCTATTGTAAATTAAATGGGAAGTTAGAAGTTGGAAGTTAGAAGTGTAGAATAACCCTGTCAAGCGGGAGTATTCAAAAAAAGGGGTATTTTTTAACACAAAACACCCCTTTTTTTGTGATATAATTATTTTATTGGATTATTAACCTTTCTCTGAATATTCCTTTTTCTGAAGATATTTCGAGGATATAATATCCATCATAAATATTATTTAGTTCGGATAATGGAATAATTATATTATTTTGAGTATACTTTTCT
>CAZJWE010000362.1:0-2309 GCA_964549265.1 uncultured Bacteroidales bacterium
CAAAGTGAATAAATTAAACTCATGGCGAGTTCCATATGACCATTAAAAAATAAAAAATAAACATATGAAAAATTATATTTTAATTCTGATATTTGGTTTTTTGCTAATAGAGTTTTCTCAAGCACAAGAACCAATTCCTTTAACAAACTATGAAAGTTATTACGATACCACATGGAAGCGAACATTAAAGAGTGGCGGCGGTTCTAATTATGCTCCGTACGGTGAGGTATTTACGCCTAAGGGCACGATACGAATTTTAATTATATTCGCTAAATTTTCCAATGATGCCGACCAGGATTGTGGTACCTAGTCAGCCACCGCGGAGGCCCCTGACTTTGTTAATCCGGAAAATGCAACAGCCCCGGATTTGATCTTTAATTCAACTCAGGATTTTACAACGTATGCAAATACATCGAATCGAAGTATTTCCAGATTTTATAGGGAAATGTCAATGAATCAGTTTACGTTTCTGGGAGATATACTTTCTAATGCAGATGGAAGCCCTCATTGTATCGAGGTTGACCCTACTTCAAATAATCCCGATTTTCAATATAATGCTTCACATTGGGGCGATATAAATTTACGGGTAATGACCAAGATGAAAGATGAATTTCCAAATTTTGATTGGTCACCATATGATTTGCATGAAAATTATCCATTATTCAAAAAAGATGCATCTTTAACTAATGGAGATAATAAACCGGACTATGTTATTATAGCGTATCGTTATAATAATAGATGGTCTACTCAACCTGTGTCAGGCATGAATGAATGGGGTGGTTCAATGGGGGGCTATTCAATATTAAACGGTTTGGGTGGTTTTATCTATAATGGTTATTCATTTAGTGACGCTGGTTATACTAACTGCACAGGTGGTTATAGCGCTGATTCTTATGTTAGTCTTATGTTACATGAGATAGCTCACGAATTATATTCCTGTCCTCATATAATGGCTGCAAATTCAGCACCTGGCAATAGATGGCGCTTCCCTGCTTCCGGTTGGGGCATGATGAAAAGTGGTGGAAGAGTTGCTTTTATGGCTTCTCATGCTTGGGAGAGATGGTTGCTTGGTTGGATTGAGCTTACAACGGGGTCATCTCAAACCAATACCAATATCCTATCTTCTTCTGACCTTCAGAACAATGGTGTTTATACCCTTAGGGACTTCGTTACAACTGGCGATGTTGTCCGAATTAAAATTCCAAATGTTCAAAATAATTACTTGTGGATTGAAAACCATCAATTACTTTCAGTATTTGACCATAAACCATATGCCGGGTTGTCTCCTTCAATTGACGGGGTAGAAATACCAGAGATGGGTACAGGACTTTACATGTATATTGAAAATGTATTGGATGATAGAAACTCAATATCAAGATACATGGTAAGTGACATGGACAAAGTTAATGGAATAAAACTATTGAATGCACAAGGAAATTTTGATTATTGGCATTCACTCACTGCTCCGGAACAAACGTGGGATTATTACTGGAATAATATAATTTTTACTTTTCGTAGAGAAAAGGAAAATCCTATTTCAGGGTTAAATCCTTATTTCAGAATTCCTGATGATTATCCCGATGATCCGCAAGTTCCCGGGAGTGACGGTGTCATAACATATGATCCTGATCACAATGGTGGAGATCATGAGACACATCAAATAATTCGGGAAACAAATAACACGCATACTACCATGACTTATTCATATTTAGGAGGGGTTAATTATCAAGCAGCTAATATATTAAATCGAAGGTCTGATGTTTTCCAGGAAGGAGATGAAGTAAGTTTATCCGGGATTGTGCCAGCACTTAATTATCCATTATATAGTAAATCAAATAGCAAAATTGGAAATTATGTTTTAAATGGTCTGTCTGTTAAAGTACTTTCCTATAATACTTCCACAAAGGAAATGCAAATTCAAATTAAATTTGATGATTATACAATTCGGAGTGATAAACGTTGGTGCGGATTTATTGATTTGCCGGATAATACAGGTAATGCAAATGCAGATTTAATTTTAGCTGATGGTATTAATTTAGAAATTGACAAAAACGGGAATGCAAACAGACATACAAAACATCCTATTTTCAATGATTTTATAAATCCTTCAATTTTTACGATAAAATCTGATGCGAAATTCAGAATGGAGGCAAATTCAACCATTGAAGTCAAAAACCATAGTACATTTGTTCTGGAATCCGGGTCTACTTTAGGAATTTCGGCAGGCGCAGAATTAGTTGTAAAGTCAGGAAGTACATTACTTGTAAAAGATGGTGCGACTATTGTGGTCGGTGGAAGCCTTAGGACAG
>CAZJWE010000363.1:0-2307 GCA_964549265.1 uncultured Bacteroidales bacterium
GGATGAAAATATACTTTATATACTTTCCATTCTGTTGTAAGTTGTATAACATTTTGATTAGACGTGTATTTGCCATCACCATCTACAAGCTGGACAGCTAAAGTGTTTGTGTCAAGCTCTTCGCTTACTTTTGCTTCAAAACATACATAGGGTTCATAACCTATATCAAGGTTCCCATCGTAAAAATTTAGTTTAGCTTCTTGCCAGTTTTGGAATAATCTTGTTATGGTCATTATTTCATCGGTTTCGTTGATTGTGAAGGTTGGCCCGGCATATGAAACCGTCCAGGCAAATATGCCGGCTTCATCCAATGTATTATCATCAAAATACTGAACAAAACTGTTGGCAGTGTATTCATAATGTTGAGAAAATCCGCTCATAGTGAGCAAAATACCCGTTAATAAAGAAATAATAAGTTTTTTCATAAGATTTAAAGTTTATTTAGTGGTTAAAAAATATTAAAGAATTCTTATTAAAGTATTTTTTTCACTGTTGTCCGATAAAAAAAATTAAGAGCAGGAAGATATTGCTATCTTCCTTGCTCTTTTTTTGTAGTTTTGTTTTTCATCACAAAAATAAACTACATGGATAAAAGTACACATTTTTTTGGAACTTCCGTTTTCGGACAGCTGATTTCTTTAATTGATTCAACAATTATATCAGAGAGCATTAAAAAATATCAATCTGACAGATACATAAAGAGGTTTAGAACGAAAGATCACTTAATAAGTATGCTATTCTGCTCTTTTGCAAAATGTTCATCATTACGCGAAGTTTCCGGTGCTATGCTTGGTTTGTCGGGAAAAACGAAACATTTTCAATTAAATCATATACCTAAGAAAAGTACCTTGTCTGTTGCAAATAAAAAAAGGAGTGCCGATGTTTTTGGAAACATCTATAATAAATTACTCCAGCAATATGGTCATTATATCTCGGACAGCAGGATTAAAGACGTTATAAATAAACAAATAGAGATAATTGACAGCTCTACCATTAGTCTTTTCAAGGATATTCTTAAATGTGTTGGACGTAAACCGCTAACTGGTAAAAACAAAGGAGGGATCAAACTACATACTGTGATAAATGTTGATGAAACCGTCCCGAGAATGGTATGGTTTAGTAATGCCGCAACTCACGACCATATGCTATTAGAAAAGCTTAAATTAGATTCAAACACTATCTATGCCTTCGACAAAGGCTACAATGATTACAAAGCATTTAATCGGTTTTCTGATTCGGGAACAGGCTTTGTAACACGAATAAAAGACAATGCTGCTTATGATATTGTTGAAGAAAACTTCATTGAGGATAGCATACATTGTGGGGTTGAAAAGGACGAAATTATTGTTGTAACAATCAAAGAAAACAACAAAGATATTCCGCTGAAATTAAGGAAAGTACAGTTTTATGACAGAGTTTTAAAGCGGCGGTTTGAGTTTATTACTAACCTTTTTGATATGCGTGCAGATTTAATCGCTGGAATTTATAAATTAAGATGGCAAATTGAGTTACTTTTTAAACAGCTTAAACAAAATTTTCCTTTGAAATATTTTCTTGGTGACAATGAAAATGCTATTAAAATACAGATATATTGCGCTCTAATTGCAAATCTTCTTATGACAGTTGTCCAAAAAATGTTGAAAAAAAAGTGGGCATTTTCTAATTTAGTAAGTTTTTGTAAGATACACCTTTTCAATTATATTCATTTACTGCGTTTTCTAGAGAATCCGGATAAAGATTGGCAAAAAACCTACGATGAGCTCATGCAACCTTCATTATTCTGACAGGGGCTTACTTTTAAAAAAGAAAAAAATTCAAAATAACATCAGCTAATTATCAAGCAGTTAGTGAAAATTAAATGTTTTTTTGTATTTTTATCGGACAGTAATGTTTTTTAATAAAAATTAAATGTTTTGGTTCTACTGCATATTTAGTGGAAGCCATATCCTGAGTATTCAGTATTCAAAATTCTAAAATAAACACTATTTCCACAAAAATTGCAGTAGTACCAATGTTTTATAGATTATAAAAACAAATTTATTATTATATAAAACAAGAGTATTATACCTCTTTTTATTTAGGTTATATCAGAGTGCATAACGGAAACAGGTATAAAAAAATAAAAGCATATATAACAAAAGAATGCAACTTTATTAATTGATTGGCTTAGAGCGGTTTCGTGAAGTTGTTGAATATTAAATTTCAGAAATCCTGATCTGGTATCAAATCAAAATGTCGCATTTTTAAAAAACAACCTTAAATCAGTACCCGGATATAGGGTTTCCGTTTCATTTAATTCGTGACAAA
>CAZJWE010000364.1:0-2287 GCA_964549265.1 uncultured Bacteroidales bacterium
TTTTTTCAGACCTTTCAAACAGGTGTGTGTACACGCTCATGCTGGGCACACACATGCGGTATATTTTATTGCCGAGATAGTGGGTATTTTATCGTTTATGCATCTAATAAACAGTCGTGTAACTTGACAGGACAGTGCTCCGAAGTCGGCAACAAAAACATACCGCTGTCCGTTTGGCGGGCATGCTAACAATCCTACTAAAAAAATACCGAAAAAGTATTCCAATATTCGTAAAGATTGTTTATATTTGACAAATAATGACAAGTCAATTATGTCAATTATGAAAACATTTGGTGAAATAATACGCTTTAAAAGAGAAGAAAAGGGGCTTTTATTACGTCAAGTTGCTTCTGCACTTGAAATTGACCAAGCTCTTTTAAGTAAAATTGAGCGAGGGCACAGAAATGCTACAAAACAATTAGTCATTAAGCTCTCTGATATTTTAGGTGTCGACAAAAATGAATTATTAATTCAGTATTTCAGCGATAAAATCGCATATGAATTATCCGATGATGAAATTGGAAAGGAAACCTTAAAAGTAGCCGAACAAAAAATCGATTATTTTAAACAAAAAACGAGCGCATCATGAAAACTCCTCAACCCATACCATATCAAGGAAGTAAACGCATATTAGCACCATTTATTTTGAATTATTTTCCTGATAATATTAGTCGACTGATTGAGCCATTTTCAGGTTCTGCTGCTGTATCTATAGCTGCGGCAATGAAAAATAAAGCAGATAGTTTTATTATAAATGATATTAATAGTTCACTTATAAATTTATTACAAGAAATTGTTGAAAATCCTCAAACAATCTCTATAGCTTATGAGCAACTTTGGAATGACCAATTAGGTAATGAAAAGAATTTTTTTGTAGAAATTAGAAAAAGGTTTAATGAAAGTAAGAGAAGTGATTATTTTCTATACATTTTAGCACGTTGCATCAAAGGTGCTATCAGATATAATGCTAATGGAGAATTTAATCAATCTTCGGATAACAGAAGAAAAGGAAGGAGACCTCAAAGTATGAGGCAAGAAATTGAATTAGTTTCTCAATATCTTAAAAGCCGAACACAGTTTTTCTCAAAAGACTATTCTACTATATTGAATATGGCAACTAAAAATGATTTAATTTATATGGACCCCCCGTACCAAGGTACATGTAAAAATAAAGACCCACGGTATTATAAAGGAATAACATTTGATAACTTTGTTTCTGAATTACAGAAACTTAACTTAAGGTCTATACCATATATTATTAGTTACGATGGCATGACAGGTGATAAAATACATGGCAAAGATTTACCCACATCATTAAATTTGCATAAGATATTGATTGAAGTTGGTCGTTCATCACAGTCTACATTGTTAGGAAAGAACCATGTTACTTACGAATCTTTATATTTATCTGATAGTTTGGTTAAAAAATTGACAAAAAATTTACCTGAAAATGTATCTTTGCGTAATAAACAACTACAATTAGCTTTATGAGCGAAAAAAAGATACCAAAATCATTTATTACCTTAATTGAAAAAATTTCCAATAAAAGGGCTCGAATTGTTATAGACCATATAATAAAACATGGTAAAATTAGCACAGAAGAACTTGAAAATGATTATGGATATAATCATCCACCCAGAGCCGCACGAGACGTAAGAGAGGCGGGAATTCCATTAAAAACAATCAGAGTAAAGTCAAAAGACGGCAAGCGAAATATTGCCGCATATGAATTTGGTGATTTCGATTCAGTAAGGCAAGACAGAATACAAGGCAGAATTAACTGGCCAAAGAATTTCAAGCAAGAATTAATAGAATTCTATGGCTCCAAATGCATAATTAGTGGTGCTGAACTCGAGCCACGTTCACTTCAAATTGACCACAGAATTCCATATCAAATAGTTGGAGATGACCCCAATTCCATAAAACTTGATGTTGAAAACTTCATGTTATTAAGCAGTACAAGTAATAGAGCTAAATCATGGAGTTGTGAACATTGTAAAAATTGGAATGAATTACAAAATACAAATATTTGTAAGTCATGTTATTGGGCATTCCCTGAAGAATATACTCATGTAGCCATGAAGGAAATTAGAAGAATAGATATCACTTGGCAAGAGGAGGAAGTTTCTGATTTTGAAAAATTAAAAGAGAATTCTGATAATTACGATACAGACTTACCAACATATATTAAAAAAATTCTAAAAGACAATTTAAAAGAATAAAAAGCACGACCCGCCAATCGAGTAGGCGGCTGACGGACTAATAGCCCGCCAGTGCACCTTCACCC
>CAZJWE010000365.1:0-2283 GCA_964549265.1 uncultured Bacteroidales bacterium
CAACGAAGTGGATACCCGGCGGATGATCCTGACCAAATAACAGGGTGAGAATGATAAATTTTAAAAATTGAAATGTCATGAAAAAACTAATTAGCACGATCATTTTTTGTTGGATATTTTCTCTTCTATATTCCCAGGAATTCAGTACCACCATTTATTTTTCAGATAATGTTGGCAATACCGACAGCATAATTGTTGGTTATGACCCGGCGGCAACTGATAGTGTTGACACCGCCTTTGGTGAAGTGAACATTATTGATGAACCCTGGGATACCGTTTTTGATGTAAGAATAACCGATGAAATGTTAGCAAGAAATTCAATTAATGATAGCGATTCGGTTGGAAATTATCATCTTAAAAAACAAATAGTACAATTTAATTGTGATTCTTTTCAATCACATGGTCGACTTAGTATAGACATATTATGTAAACATTGGCCTGTTACAGCATATTGGGATAGTTCAATATTCAATTTGAGCTGCATAAATGGAAGTGTATTAACCAGTGTCCCTCCAGGTGGATGGTGGGATGTAGTAGGGAGTCCCAGCAATTTAGGCAGAGCGGAGTTATCGTCAAAAGATTCTGTTACATTTTCTTCAAATTATAGCTATGGTTATATTAATGAAGATAACGATACAATATCTGTATTTTTATTTGTTTTTGAAGATTCTTCTTTTTTAGATATGTCTACTGAAAGCAAAAAAATTCATAGAATAAAAGTATATCCTAATCCGGTAAAAGGTGAACAAATTTTTTTGGATCATGATTCTGATGAGCAACCTGTTTATATTGAATTGATAGATTTATATGGCAGGGTTGTATATAAAGGAAAAAATATAAATAATGATACCCCTTTCTCATTAACATTGCCCCATAATTTTAAGGGCACATTTTTTCTTAGAATTCACTTAAATGATAGTATAATGACAAAAAAAATATTAAAATTATAAATTATGAAATTCTATATATTAACATTAATTTTTATTATTTATTGTTTTATATCAGTATATTCACAAGGATGTGATATGCCTTTCCCTGATTCATTAGGAGATATCCAATATAAGTCATCCGGTGGATGTGATGACCACATGAATTATGCCCCTCACCCGGTTCCTGAACATACGCCTGTAAAAAAAGTACGAATTGCCATACATATATTTCAACGGGGAGATGGTACAGGTAATTTTCAAAACATACCAGAACACATAAATTACCTTCATGATTTAATAGATGAAGTGAACAACAGGTATAAGAACATTGAAGCGGTTAATCAAGGATATTCCCCACATGTACCCGATGCACGTATTCAGGTTGTGTTGGATAATCGTATATATTTTCGTCCTGACCAGGAAGTATGGGATAATGTAACTGCAAATAAGGGTATTGATAGAACAGAAGCCAATAGGATTTATAGTCAAGTAATTTTAGCGGATCCAAATATGAATGATATTGAAAAATACCATTCATTACACTTGTTATTTGCCCAGGGTGATTATGATGTTATTTTTGGAGGTGCTGCCCATATGTTTGGATCTAAAAAATGGATTAAGTTTAATGGATATTACACAAGCAATTTTGGCAACTATAGTATTACCCATGAAGCTCCTCATTTGATTCATGAAATGGGGCATAGTTTTGGTTTGTATCATGATTTTCAAGGAGGAGATCATGGTACGCAATGTGATATTTGTAGTGACAATGATTGCCCCATAGAAGGTTCGTCTAATAATTATATGGATTATCCTTCAGCTGATTATAACCATAGAGCTTTTTCTGAATGTCAAATTGCTGCGATGCATTATACACTAATGGGCAATAAATTGCAATATAGGAATATAGATATTGATGACTGCGTAATACAGAATTATTGCGATTATCATTCTGATGAAACAATATCAATAGGATCAGGAGAAGATATAACCTGGGATTGTGAAAAACATCTTAAAGGGGACATCAATGTCAATACAAATGGGAAATTATCTGTTCATTGCATGACAGCATTTCCTTATGAAGCAGAGGCTATTGTCAACGGGCATTTAGTTTTAAATGAAGGAGAAATGAAAAATATTTGTACAGAAGAAAAATGGTCAGGCATAAAGGTAAAACAGGATGGATACCTGGAAATAATAACAACCACCGTGTCAGATTACATCATTACAGTAGAAGCAGGAGGTACTTTGCATGTAAAAGATCAGTTAACCATCAATGGAAGTGGGAGTATTAACGTGAAACCTGGTGGCTATATTTGTATTGACAATAATGCTGATTTAACGCTTGAAAATC
>CAZJWE010000366.1:0-2275 GCA_964549265.1 uncultured Bacteroidales bacterium
TTTCAGACCTTTCAAACAGGTGTGTGTACACGCTCATGCTGGGCACACACAAATGGTCAAACTGCATGCGGGGTGATGAATAAAATTGGAACTTTCGAACATTTAATTAACTTTGGTAACAGTTGATACTGAAGTGCTTCGAAAACCCGCACGACAGTTTACCATAGGACGTTGGGCTTAATTGAAAAAACGACAGTACTATTTATAAAACTAAATAAATGATTAAATTATGTTTGGAATAAAATTTATCAAGTTCGATTCGATGACATATGCTATTCACTATAAGAATGGCAAGGTAAAAAGAGAAGGAAAAGGATTATCTTTTTTTTATTATTCTCCTAGTTCATCAATTACAGCAATACCCTTAGGTAGTAAGGATATTCAATTTATTTTCAATGAATCTACAAAAGATTTTCAAACAATTACTATTCAAGGTCAAATCACATATAAAATTGAAAACCCCAATCAATTAGCTGATTCATTAGATTTCACTTTAGACAAAAATCAAAATTATAAGGAAGAAAACTTTGAAAAACTTAACCAGAGACTTAATAATGAGGCGCAAACTTCAACTTCATCTTTTATCCAAGGATTAAATCTGAAAGAAGCTATAAGAAGTGCAAAGAAAATCAGTGAAAATATTTTACGAGGTTTGTCAAATTCAGATTCGACTAAGATTTTGGGGGTTCAAGTACTAAGTGTAGATGTTTTGGGCGTTAAACCAACACCTGAAATGGCAAAAGCCCTTGAGACGGAAACGAGAGAATCATTGCAGAAAGAAGCTGACCAAGCAATTTATGAAAGAAGAAACTTTGCTGTTGAGCAAGAACGGAAAATAAAAGAAAGTGAATTAAATACTGAAATTGCAGTCGAAGAAAAGAAAAAACAAATTAACGAAAAGCAAGCTGAAATAAAGGTTAAGGAAGCTGAAAATGATCGAAAGCTTCGTGAAATGAAAGTCTCTGCTGATGTGTCAATTGAGGAACAAAAAACTAAACTAATTGAAATGCAAGTTGAGAATGATAAGAAAATCGCTGACTCAAAAGGTTATGAACTTGATAAAACATTAAAGCCATACAAGGATATTGATTGGAAAACATTAATGGCTCTTAACTCAGGAAATGTCTCAGCTCTTGATAATATTGGTTTTGCATTTAGAGAGTTAGCAGAAAATTCTGATAAAATAGGAACATTAAACATTACCCCCGATTTACTTGAAACAGTTATTGAAAAACAGCAAGAGAGCAAACAAAAGCAAAAACATAGAAAATTAGATTGATGGCTATTGAGAATGCAATTATAATTGTCAATAAAACAAGGCTTGAATTATTAAAAGAAAAATTTAATACTAAAGCACAAGCTAAGTTCTATATTGAGCATGCTGGTGGAGACTTTTCTGATTATGAACGAGAGGATTTTATTTTTAAGCGTTCATTAGAGAAGGTTCAAAAAGTTGTAAGTAAAAAACTTAAGCACAAAATTATTGAGCGAAAATATCTTCCGAATTTTATTTTTTCAGAGAAAGATTTGGCTGTAGTTGTTGGACAAGATGGTTTAGTTGCCAATACAGCGAAATATGTAAATGGATTACCTATATTAGCAATTAATCCAGATTTGGAAAGGTTTGATGGTTACTTGCTGCCATTTAACACAAAAAATTTTGAAATTGGAATAGTTAGAGCAATAGAAGGTAACGCTAGCTTTAAAAAGGTGACAATGGCAGAAACAGAAATGAATGATGGACAAAAATTATTAGCATTTAATGATTTTTTCATTGGCCCTTCATCCCATGTATCCGCAAGATATAAAATTGAGCATAAAGGAAACTCTGAAAATCATTCTTCGAGTGGTATTATTGTATCAACAGGTGCAGGTTCGACAGGATGGCTTAGCTCACTCATTAATATGTCGAATGGAATTGTTTCGACTTTTCATAAGGGACAGAAAGGATTAAGAATGTCTTTGGATTGGGATGATAATAAATTGGTATTTATAGTTAGGGAACCATTCAGGAGCAAATATTCTCAAATTGATTTAACAGCAGGCTTGATAACAAATAATCACGAGTTGAAACTTGAGTCACTTATGCCATCAAATGGAGTGATTTTTAGCGATGGAATAGAATCTGATTTTTTGCAGTTCAATTCTGGTTCTATTGCGAAAATTGGAATAGCAGAAAAAAAAGCGATGATAATACTTAATGAATGAATAATCAACTAAGCCCAATCGAGTAGGCGGCTGACGGACTAATAGCCCGCCAGTGCACCTTCACCCC
>CAZJWE010000367.1:0-2275 GCA_964549265.1 uncultured Bacteroidales bacterium
TAAGCATTTAACCTTCCTGAGCCTAACATTCCCTGATATTGATCAGCATCTGTAATAGGATCTGAAGTCTTTTTAATAATTTCCTGTGCTTGAGCAGGAGTAATATCATTTTTAACACTTTTAATTAATGCGCAAGTTCCTGCAACAATTGGAGTTGCAAAAGATGTACCAATACTACAACCATAATAAGGCCATGAATTTTCAACACAATTACCTGATTCTTTTTTTTCTGTACATTGTGCCCCCATAACACAATAACCTGGAGCACATATGTCAACTTCAGGAAAATACGAGTGAACTACTGTGGTACCATCTGATTTAACATAAGTATGATTGTCATTTTCATCAGTACTTGACACAATAATTATACGTTCATCATAAAGTGGACTAAGAGGAAAATAAGGCCTATCATACGTATATCCTGATGGCCTACAATGGGTTCCATTAACACCATTACCAGCAGGCATAACTATAATTGTACCATTATCAAGTATTTCTTGAACAGCGATACGTTCAATATCTCTTAAATCTGAGTCATTTCTACAATCCCATCCTCCAGCAGAGGATGTAACAACATCCACATTCATACTAAGAGAAGCATGGTGCGCTCTTTCTAAATAATCACCATCCCAAGCCTGATAAGGAATTATTTTACAATCAAATCCTATTGAGGCCAATTGACCGCCCCCATCAT
The DNA here is from genome assembly GCA_964549265.1 of uncultured Bacteroidales bacterium. Lineage (GTDB taxonomy): Bacteria > Bacteroidota > Bacteroidia > Bacteroidales > JBBRXJ01 > CAYMKE01. The sequence goes on from CAZJWE010000367.1 coordinate 695, forward strand.
TCTCTCCTGCAGCAAAACTCGCGACAGTAGTACCATGATTTGTTCGATTACAATTTGTACTAAATGAAGTATTATCATAGGGATCATAATCATATAACAATTCATTATCAAGATCTGGATGGTTTATATCAAACCATGTATCTAAGATGCCTATTTTTACATTTATATCACCATGTGTAATATCCCAAGCTTTATCCGCTTCTATCTTTGGTAAATGCCAAAGCCAGTCATCTTTATGTTCTACCCACATGTAATCACTAGGGTTATAAACTGCAATATTTTCTGTTTTGGGTAGCCTCATTACTTTTCCTATTATACTTCCATGTTTCTTTTTTAATTCTGATTTTAGTTCCTCTGCATTTCCTTTGAATTTAATTTTATAAACACTTCTTAAATATTCATTTTTACTATATGGAAAGGCCTGCTTTAAGTGCTTAATTTTATATTTATTCAATGTACTATCCAATTCTTTATTATTAATTGCAAAACTTTTATCTGCAATCTTAATTACATCAAGTTTTTTTACAATAATATACATTTTATCTTTCTCATAGTTGCAATCTTTACATTGTGAAAATGAATTCAATGTAAAGACAACTATCAATGTTATGAATATAATTAATTTCATTGTTTTATCAATTTAAAATTATACGAATTTTTATTTTTAATATTAATAAGTCTCGCTATATAAAAGCCTTTTACTAACATCCCAGTATTCAACGTGGTATTATTGTATAGCCTTTTATCAATTACAATGTTGCCACATACATCAATAATTTTTAAAACAAACACATCATCAGTCGTTCCTTTTATTTGCAGATAATCATTAAATGGATTCGGAAATATCTGAACAGGAATGTCTTTACCTGAATTTTCCCTGACACCAGATGTGTTAAATGCACAACCATCAAAGTGTTTGGGATTATCTACAGCATATACATGTGCATTATTATTGAATTTACATGCTACATATGGTGCATGGATTCCACTATTTTCATAAAAATAAATAAAACTTACATTAGGGCCTATTCCTTCAATAAACTGAATACTATCTCCCCAGTAAGTATGCACATTAAACTCAATATGCTTCCGGTTATTTTTAAAATATACAGTATCAACCTGGCCCGGATAGCCTTGTAACATAAATGTATCTCCTTTTTCAAGGGTTATGTCATATACCAAAATGCTGTCTGTTTCTTCCGGCGGGACATACCATATTTTATCATGAAGCGATGACTCTTGTACCTTGCCTGAATAAGTTGAGTCCTCAAAATAATATTGGCCATGAGCATAAATATTGATCCAATTCCCTTCTTTCTCCATGGCGAACAAGGTATCCATTAAATTCCCTGCAAGTTGCTGGTGAGCAACATGCCAGATGGAAGTATCTTCTTTTACGACAGGCTTGTATTCCTCAGCAAATAATTGTGTTGAAGAAATAAGGATTATATTTATGAATATAATGAATTTGAAGTATTTCATATTAATCATTTTTTATATTTGTATATTAAGGTTTTACTCCGTCAAAATCATCCTCTTCGTATCCACTTCCTTTTCATCTGCAATCAGTGCATACATATA
>CAZJWE010000368.1:0-2271 GCA_964549265.1 uncultured Bacteroidales bacterium
GTTTGTTTTAACATTAAAAAATCATAGGAAATTGACCGGGATTTAGTTCAACACGTAACCGAGGACGAACCGACCAACGGGAGCTCATGACCGAAGGGAATAACATTGGACGAGCTCAGCGAAGCGAATCCTCGCTGGGGCTTGCAGAGCGATTGGATTCCTGTATATTACCCTTCGTTTTGTATTCTTTCTATTTCTTCTTTTGTTAGACCGGTTATTTGGGAAATAGTGTCAATGTCTAATCCCATTTTTAATGAATTCTTTGTAATTTCAATCTTTTCCTCTTCACGTGCAGTATCAATTGAGTTTTTTAAATCCCTATAAGTTTTCAAACTATCCTCGTATTTTTGAACCTCCTCAGGTGAAAATTTAGCAATTTCTGCCCTTTCAAATAGTTGTTCAAAAATATTTTCTTTTAATTCCTTTGGAATTCTGTCAAGTTTATTCAAATTCCGTAAGACAAATAACCATTTCTCAAAATGTGTTTCCAATTCCTCTGCCTTTTTTTGGAATTTAGGCATTTCCAAATAAATAAAAGTCAACTTGTCATAGAACACCTTATGAGTTTCGATGTCCGATAATTTAACGTCATATCTGTATTTGTCTGGTTCATTTTTGTCCTCGTCAAATATGAAGTCAAGAATCGCAATAGTATAAACTGCTTTTAGTTCAAAATTCCATTCACTTCCTTTTTCTGCTTGTTCACGAATCGGAAAAGTTGAATAATAAACTGTTCTGTCTTTAAAATATTTTTGTTTTGTTTTTTGTAGTTCAACGATGAATTTTTCACCTTTTTCATTCTCGCAATATAGGTCAAAAATAGCCTTTCTTTCCTCCTCTGTTGAGCCTAACCTATCGCTTTTCAAGTAGGTTAGGTCTTTTAACCTCCCCTGTTCGTTAATAAGCAATTCATTCAGGAAGTCAAGAAGCAAATTTTTACTTGGTTCTTCTCCAAATAGTCTTTTAAACCCGTAATCGGTAAATGGGTTTATATATTTTTCTTTAAATACAGTCATAATCTGTTTTTTATACAAAGATAAAAATTTTTCAGGTCAATTCGTTTTTCATATCAACGTTATTTTTTTTCAAAATGAAGGGTAAACGGATGGCTATAAAGCCAGTAGCCGCTTCAGCGTCGCCCGATAAAGGTACAAAATTTTCAATCACCTGCGTTCCTATCCACGAGCCACGGCGGCTATTAGATTTATAGCGTGTTACCATGCGTTTTTTATTTACTCAATTTTACTTTCTCTATATTTTCCACTGGCAACCAATCATCCATATTCCCATATTCCGACCTGTCAATCTTGAATGGTTCAATTTCTTTGAAATCCTTTATTGTTATTAGTACTAAATATCTTTTGCCAGCAAATCTTTTTTCAAGTCCTTTATTTAAATGCAATTTTTCTTGATTTTGCTCAACAATTTCTATTGATTGTTCTTTCGTCAATTTATTTGAATTGAAAACGTTAACAACAGTAGCTTTTCCTTTTACTAATCCATCTCCATTGTTTTCAATGAAATATAAAACATCATCTTTATTTACACGCCCATAAGGTAATTTACGCCCCATGGCTCCTCGAATAATCATAGTTTTTTTGCCACTTCTAATATTTTCAAGCTCTTTTGCCTTATAATCTAAATATACTATATTATCCATTTGAATATTTATTAAGTTTTTATTCAATAAATTTTGCACCAGCAATTCCAATTCCGGCACCAAGAATCAATGAAAATATAATCATTGGAATGATTGCTTTCTTGTCTTTTGGGTAAACAATAATCATAACCGGAATTGCAGAAATAAATGAAATTATTAATCCCTTAAGCCAAGGAGTCATATCCCAACCGACAAATGGAATAATCAATCCAAGTACAAAATAATGAACGAAAGCTGAGATATTTGCAACCTTATCAAGTTTCATAATTATCATAGGTGTAACATCTATTAATCCTGCTACCAGTCCGATTATTATCGCTATTAATAAATCATTCATATCGTATTATATTAGTGTGTTGTGTCGTTTTTAAAATGCATGGTAACAAGTCTACAACGCCAATTGTCGTTGTAGGCAATATTTGGGCATAAACAAACATAATAATTTTTTTGGTTTATGCAAATATATAAAAAACAAGCAGATAACAAAATTAAATTTACCGTTTATAAACGTTTATAAACGGATTTTCGGAGCAATGGAAAAAAATGCAGCACCGGGTATGAAAGGAGTTGTTAAATGCGGATCACTCATAAAATTACACCAGGTGTATGTG
>CAZJWE010000369.1:0-2263 GCA_964549265.1 uncultured Bacteroidales bacterium
TGTTTATGCCCAAATATTGCCTATAACGACAATTGGCGTTGTAGACTTGTTTAGCGTTCATTGTTTGAGAGAAGGTACTAAACGTATTCAAATTAATTATTTTAAATTAGAGATTATTTAATGCATTATAAATTGATTTAAATCTGTGAGTAAACCCAATAGACATAATACACATATCTTAGAAACGAAATCTAATAAATATTTCAATAATTGTATACCAGATGAATGGTTTATTGATAAGCCAGATCATGATTATGGGGTGGATTATATTGTTAATATTGCAATTAATAATCAAGTAACAGGATTGAACTTTTCTGTTCAATTAAAAAGTACGGAAAAGAGAGTAACAAATGAAAAAATATCAATTAGATTAAAACACAAAACCCTTGGTTTATTTAATACCAGACTTGAGCCTGTCCTATTGGTCATATACGTGCAAGAAGATGAAGAAGCTTATTGGTATTGGTTTAATGATCTTGACATTGATTTAACATCTTCACAGAAAACTTTTACCATTAACATTCCACCAGAAAATAAACTTAGTTTAACTAACTGGGATGATATCTTTAAGTATGTCCAACATATATTTGGTATAAAGAAACTAATTGAAGGATTAAAAGACATAGATTATGAGAATTTATCAGACAAAGAAATACTTGCTTGGAAATATTATCATGCAGATGATTATGAAAATGCAATTTTTTATTTTAGAAATTTATTAAAAGATAAACCTGAAGATATTAATATGATAGAAGGGTTAGCACATAGCCTATATTTAAATTATAATTACAAAGAAGCTCTCCAAAACATTAATAAGGTACTAGAGTTTTCTGATAAGCCAAGCTATCATTTAATAAAAGCTTGTATTCTTGCTGAAGATGGCATTCAGAATAATATAAAAGGGAAGATTGTTAAAGCTAAAAATATCTTTAAAAAATTTGTTAATAATAATTATTACCAAGATATTCATCACTACAATTATGCTAATACATTAAGTCGATTAGGTGAAAATGAGGAAGCATTAAAACATTATAAGATATGTTTAGAGTTAAATCCCAATAATGCAGAAGCATGGAAAAATTTAGCCCAGGTATATTTTGATATTAATCAACATGATAAAGAAATTGAATGTTATAATAAAGCATTAAACATAAATCCAAATTTGACACAAGCTCTTTTTAGTAAAGGTGTCTCTCTTTCTTTTATATATGGGAAAGACAAAGTAGGCTTAGACCTTATGATTGAAGCTTTAGATAATGATGAGGATATGCTTCAAAAATATACTTTGGGTCATTATTGGCTTGCTTATTCTAACGAAAAGTTAGATAATTTAGAAGAAAGTTTAAAATGGATAGATAAAGGATTAGACTATGAACCAGAAAATATTTACTTTCTGAATTTTAAATCTAAATTACTTGAAAAACATTGGATAGATCATGAGTGGATTAAAAATGAAGCAATTAACTTTTTTGAATATAGACTTGAATTGGAAAATAATTTTCCTAGTCTCTATTTTTTAATTATTATCAATAACATAAAAAATGAGCAAGAAATAATTAAATTAATTAAGAAGTATACTTCGTTAATAAAAAATTCTAATCATAATACTTTGAAAAAATGTGATATAAGGGTAAATGAATCTATTACATTTTTGCTTCACTATAATAAATATTTGAATTTAAGACATACTCATCCGATTAGTAGGTATATTGATCATCTTATTTCGGAACTTTTCTCCATTTCACCTCAATTTTTTGAAATATTAGATTTAATCTTTGCCAATTGTTATAGTAATGGAATCTTAGAATTTTATAATACAAAAGATAGAGAGCAAATGATACAAAAAATCCTTTCTGAATTATCTTTTGCTTATAAGTCAATTTTTGTCTTAATACCGGATGACAATTTTTCTGAGGAAGATGCTATCTCAATAATGTCACATGTTTGTGCTGAATTTCCAACTATTATTAAGCGTGAATTTGGAGTACAAGTAGGTTACTTAACAGGTGCCTTAGGTCTAGATAAAGTTGAACCTGAAGAATATTTAACAAAAAATTGGTACTCGGATATTGTAGAGAAAGTAATACATACAACAAATATGAAGCTTAAACTCTTTAAGGAATAATAAAACAACGAAACGCTAAAATATACAGGAATATGAGCGGTCTGTAAGACCCAGCGAGTATTAGCTTCGCTGAGCTCGTCCTGCGTCCTCGGTTCCGTGTTGAACTAAATCCATAGCAATATCTATGCACTTAGCGGC
>CAZJWE010000370.1:0-2262 GCA_964549265.1 uncultured Bacteroidales bacterium
CACAAACAATAGATTATGATTATTACAGCAATGGCAGGGTCAAACAAAAACAAATGTCATCTGGAAGTATGTCAATTACCAAAACATATACTTATAATAACAATGAAATACATATAACATCTAAGGGAAGCGATGTTACAGAAGACAGGACAATCATTAAAGAATCCGATGACAAAAGAAGGTTTATAATCCGTGAAGTAAATCCTGAAGGCCATGAAACCACTTACAAAGTTGAACCTAAATTTGGCAATATAATTGAAAAAATTGATGTAAATGGATTAACTACAAAATATGAATATGATGAATTCGGTAGATTAGAGCAAGAGGTTTACCCAGATGGTACCAAAACAATTCACGAACGTAATTGGGATATAGAATCTGGGGTTGCAAATTCAATATTCTACAGTAAAATGTTCAATTCATCCGACAATACTGAGAAGACTATTTATTTTGACAGGCTCGCGAGAGAAATCCATGTTAAGTCAACTGGCATTGACGGGCAGATGGTATACCAGGATATAACATATAATACAAAAGGACAAAAAGTATCCGTTTCCCAACCGTATTATAATGGAGAAACTATTTTATCAACCACGTATACGTATGATGATCTCGGAAGAATGGAAACAAAAACACTACCCAATGACAATGAGACCATTACATACTCGTATAACGGACGGAACACTGAAGTATCTACTACCAATGGCGATACAAAGAAAACAAGAATAAACGGCTTGGGACAAACAGTCTGGGCTGAAGACCCGGGAGGGATAATATATTATACTTATAATGCAGCCGGAGAAGTAAGCCAGATTCAAACTCCCGGGGGCATGGTAACCATGCAATACGATGATTTTGGCAACCAGACCCAATTGGTTGACCCGAATGCAGGTGTCATGGATTATGATTACAACGTTTTTGGAGAATTACAATCACAGGAAGATGCAGAAGGTAATAAATACCATAACTTTATATATGATAAATTGGGCAGGGCTACTCAAAAAAAAGGCCCGGAAGGCATTTATCATTATGAATATGATACCAGACAAAATGGTATAGGCCAATTATCAAGTGTTACCGCGCCAAATGGCATTTCAAAATCATTTGAATATGACAATCTGGGGAGGATAGCTACTCAAACCACAACCATTGAAGGAAATAATTACTCAACCCGTTTTGAATATGAGGATCATGGCAATACAGTAATTCTGGAATATCCTTCCGGGTTGAAAATACAAAAAGAATATAAATACGGGGCACTGGATAAAATCATCAATATAGAAACCAATGACGTGATATGGGAACATGATACACGAGATGAATATTCGGTATCATATAAACGATGCAATGGTATTTTAAAAACAACGACAAATTTGAATACGAATAAATTATTGCAAAGTATTGTTACAGAAAACCTGAGTACTGGTACAGATATCCAGGAGTTAATCTATGATTTCAATGCTCAAACCGGCAACTTAAACAGTCGTGAAGATTTACTGAAAAGCAATACTGAAACCTTTGCCTACGACCAGGACGGGAAAAAACTAAACCGCTTGTCATCTTTTAATGTTACCGGTGGGCCTACAATTCAGATGCAGTATAATGACCAGGCCAATATAACACACAAAACGGATGCAGGGTATTATAATTATGGAGAAAACGGGGCAGGGCCTCACGCCGTCACGTCCATAGAAGACAACCAGGGCAATATATCCACCCCGCAAACCATCACCTATACCCCGTTCAATAAAGTAGAAACCATTATAGACGGGGATTATGAAGCGCATTTTGTTTACGGGCCGGATCATCAACGACGAAAAATGTCCATCTATTACAGTGGAAATCTTGTACGGACAAAATATTATTTAGGCAACTATGAAAAAGAAGTATTGGCCAATGGCGAGACAAAAGAAATCCATTACATCGGGGCAAATGATGGCCTTACCGCGGTGTATGTAAAACGGAGCAATGGCCCCGATAACATGTATTATGCCATAAAAGACCATTTGGGATCCATTCTTGCATTGGCTGATGAAAACGGGAATATTGTACCCGGAAGCGAAACTTCGTTTGATGCCTGGGGACGCCGCCGGAATCCGAATGACTGGACATACTCGAGTGTACAGACCCCTACCATTATTGACCGCGGATACACTGCACATGAGCATCTGGATGAATTCGGCCTCATCAACATGAACGGCAGAGTTTACGACCCGCTTTTAGGAAGATTTTTAAGCCCGGATAATTATGTGCAAATGCCTG
>CAZJWE010000371.1:0-2244 GCA_964549265.1 uncultured Bacteroidales bacterium
CGAGGAGTCCGGCACGATTTTTTTGTTACTTTTTTTCTAAAAAAAAGTTAAAAAATCATGCAAAGACAAATAAAGCAGTGTCGCAACATAGTTGATGGTAGGATTTTGTGTAAACCAAATTCGGAGCCCAAAAGAGTTGAAAGTTGAAAGTTGAAAGTTGAAAGCGAAGTGCTGCATAAGCTCACAGGCATGAACACACCCAGACTCATGCCCACACTCCAATTAACAATTAACAAATCATCACATTAAAAAAAATATTATCCTGATGATTATAATTTGATATAAATGGGAATTACTTTTGGGCTGTACCCCCGAAGTAAATAAGATAATTAATGGAGAAAGAAATGCAGCAGGGCAGGAAAATCCAAATCCAATGGCAAATTTCTGGAGCCATTCTATGGTTCGTATTGGTGCGGAAATATACGACACATCCTACGGAGTAATTTATGATAACATTAACGACTTTATTGATAAGGCTATTGATGGATATTTTGTAGAAGATAAAGTTAGACTATTGAACAAAACGGAGAGAAGTACATCATCAACCGTGAACATGCACATATCTATCATATAAGTGGAAAACGGATCACCCGCATCGGGACTGTCCTAATTCCTGAGAACTATCCCACAATCATGGGTAAACCCTATTTTATCGAAGACCGCTACAACAACCGACTTATTTTCTTTGCCCCGGTAGAATGGGAAGATACTAACCTGCCTAAGCCCAATGTGTATTATATGAAAGAAGATGAAATGCGGGAGTATTTTAAATATGTAATAGATTAGTTGCTGAACAAAAAGCATTAACGGAATTGGAAGAAATTGACAAAGATGGCCATAGCAGATTTATGCTGAAATAATCATTTTTTACTATCCCTTTCCCTTCGGTTTTGTTCAAGTGTTTGCTGCCAGACAGGCACTTACCTGGGGTTGCAACAATTTCCTGGAAAGCAAGAATTACTGGATACACGGGAACACGTTGAAAACCTATTATTTAATTTTAGGCCTGAGAATTTACCAGGTCTTGCAGGATCAGGAACTGGCCAAACTCGAAATAAATCATTTACAACTTGATAAAGGCAAAATTACACGTTCCATCAACCAAAAGGGTATTAGAACTAAAATCTTTTCAAATACTGCCATTGCATGAATATCTTTTAACAGAAAGAAAACTTTTAAATGAAGAAATAGAAGGAAATTTCCTGTTCCATAAAAAACAGCTGATCCGTGGAATGTCAAGAATAAAGAAAATGATAAATAGGTATGAACCGAGATTAAAAAGCATGGCACAAATACGGGCTTCGGTGATTACAAACTGGCTGAAACACTTCAACCTGCGGGAAACACAATACATGGCGGGGCATAAATAGGTAAGCAGTACAGAAAGGTACAGGATGGATAATTTGGAGGATATGCAGAAGGAGTTGGAGAAATACCACCCGTTGGGCTAACGAAGCTTTAACGAATTTGGGTTGAAAAAGAAACTAAATGAATAAATTAATCGTTAACTTTGCATAAAAGCATAAATTATGGGAACAGCATTAAGCAACATGCAAAAAGAGCTCTTGAAGCTTTATTCAACAAATATCCCTGACGAGCAATTAAGGGAAATAAAACTTTTATTAAGCAATTATTTTGCTGATAAAGCTTCTGATGGAGTAGATAAGCTTTGGGATGAAAATAACTGGAATAATGACACGATGAACCAATGGGCTAATGAACACAACAGAAGTAAAGGTAGTCATTGACACAAATATTTTCATTACCATAATAGGGCGCAAATCTCCCAACAGATGGATATTTAATAAAATCAGGAATGGAGAATTACAGCTTTGTGTAAGCAGCGAGGTTCTTTTTGAATATGAAGAAATCCTGGTACAAAAAACTAATAAAGAAGTTGCCAGGAATGTAATTGATTTTTTGCTAATATCTCCCAATGTCCATTTGGTTGATATATTTTATCATTGGAATTTAATTGAAGTCGATCCGAACGATAATAAATTTATTGATTGTGCAATTTCTTCAAATGCTTATTGTTTGGTATCGAATGACAAGCATTTTAATGTTGTAAAAGGAATAGACTTTCCCAAACTCAATGTTTTGCGATTAGAGGAATTTGAATCCGAATTTAAGTAGCTACTAAACCCACAAAGCCGGTGAAGTGTGAGAGAAGCATGTTCAGGGCAAGCGCAGGTTCAGCGGTATTCACGAAGGGGCACAAAGCAAAAAACCACGCCAAGCCTT
>CAZJWE010000372.1:0-2201 GCA_964549265.1 uncultured Bacteroidales bacterium
TAAGTGAGTAAACTAATTGAAGCCTATTATGAAGCGATTCTAAATTCTAAATTCTAAATACTAAATACTGAATACTGAATACTCAGGATATGACTTCCATTAAATATGCAGTAAAACCTTATTGTTTAAATAAATTCTCTTCAAAGTTTGTAAAGGAACCATAACTCAATTTTTTCAAATGAAAAAAATTATGTAGGTTTGTTGAACTTAATTTTTGATAACCCAAAAAACATGTATCATGAAATTACTTGAAGGAAAAACCGCTATTATTACCGGAGCTGCAAGAGGCATCGGAAGGGCAATAGCTGTTAAATTTGCTGATGAAGGTGCAAATATAGCATTTACAGATTTGCACTATGATGACAATATGAAGTCCCTTGAAAATGAATTATCTGCAAAAGGTGTGAAAGCTAAGGGGTATGCTTCGGATGCATCGGATTTTGACAATACACAAAAGGTTACGGATGAGATTATAAAAGACTTTGAACGGATTGACATTTTAATGAACAATGCCGGGATCACAAAAGACACCCTTTTGATGCGTATGACAGAAGAACAATGGGACGCTGTGATTAAAGTGAACCTGAAATCCGTTTTCAATTTCACAAAAGCTGTTCAGCGGTTCATGCTCAAACAACGTGAAGGCTCTATCATCAATATGAGTTCTGTTGTGGGCGTTGGTGGAAATGCAGGACAAGCCAATTATTCTGCATCAAAAGCAGGGATCATTGGCTTTACGAAATCCGTTGCCAAGGAGCTGGGACAGAGAAATATACGGTGTAATGCTATTGCTCCCGGATTTATCATTACGGATATGACAGGCAAACTTCCTAAAGAAGTAGTGGACGGATGGCAGGAGAAAATCCCGATGAAAAGGGGAGGGCAGCCGGAAGAAGTAGCCAAAGCAGCTGTGTTTCTTGCTTCTGACTTATCTTCATATGTAAGCGGACAAGTGATTAATGTGTGTGGTGCAATGCAGACATAAATTAATATTTTGAAACCATATACAAATTCAACACCTTTGATTCAGATTATTAAAAATATATTTTTAGTTCTGTGTTTTTTGATTACTGGATGCAGTCCGGTCTCATACATGAACATAGAGGTTTTGGAACCTGCAGAAATAACATTGCCTCCATCTGTTCAGTCATTTACCGTGGGTATTAAAAAAGATGCCTTGCAAAAAAATTATAAGGACAAAAAGGAACAGGTTGAAGATTATTTTTCCCGGAATTATTTTTTGGGCATCAATAATATTTTATCACAATCACCACGAATCAAATATTTATATTTATATGATGACAAACCGATTGGAACTAATAATAAAAGTCTGTTTATGCAAATTCAATGGGATACGGTGGAGCAGATTTGTGAGAAAACCCATTCCGATGCATTGATTGCGATTGAATACTATACAACCGCTGATACCATATATATTAACTATGATAAGGAGGCATATCGTCATCGAGTCAGGCTTTTGCACATTCATACAACATTATGGCGTATTTATGATCCAGTGAAAAAAAATGTATTGGATGAATATCTGCAAAAAGATACTGTTATATGGATGGGACAAGGTATCAGGACAGCAGAAGCCCTGGAAAATATTCCGGGTATTGTAGACGCAGGAGGTACTGCATGTTACCAAAGTGCTGAAAAATATGGCTTGCGAATAGCTCCTATATGGGAGAATGAACGAAGAAAAATACATTCTCCTTGTAAATCAGGTATGTGGAATGCTTACCAAAAACTCAAACAAGATCAATGGCAAAAAGCATCCCAAATATGGATCAGTATTATTGAAAACCCTGAAATTGAAAAGGAGATAAAATGGAAAGCTGCTTATAATATGGCAGTATTGAGTGAAATAAGAGACAAGTTAAACATTGCTGTTGAATGGGCCAAAAAAGCATATGAATTGTCAGGCAATGCCAAGGATATAAATGCATATCTTACTTTATTAAGGGAGCGAATAAAAGATAAAGAAAGGCCTCAGTCCGTCAGTGTTCTTCCTCTCAAGCGTAGAGCGGGTGAGAAACCGTGTATGCAAACATCGAAGCGGCGTCTGTTCCCACGTGTCAGGCTGTGCCCGCATCTTTACCCCTTCAACGACTCTTGTCTTCGGGTGAAACAGCGTCCGCTTTCGGTCGCTTGGCCACTGCGGTATCATCTTCATATTGTATAGCTTCGTCGGAGTGTGT
>CAZJWE010000373.1:0-2197 GCA_964549265.1 uncultured Bacteroidales bacterium
AGTTGGTAGAGCAACGGACTGAAAATCCGTGTGTCCCTGGTTCAATTCCAGGTGGCACCACAAGACGCCTATGAGATTGCTTATAGGCGTTTTTTAACTAACATATATATCATGATCAGAAAAGCAGTTATACAGGATGCTCAAAGCATATATAAGCTCATCAGTGTTTTTGCAGAACAACATTTGATGTTACACAGATCCTTAAATTCGATATACGAAAACATCAGGGATTTTTGGGTTGTTGACAATGATGAAGGCAATATTTCCGGTTGTGCAGCTTTGCATGTGATCGGATGGAATAACATGGCCGAAATCAAGTCGTTAAGTGTCAAGAGCGAAGCACATAATACCGGATTAGGCAAAAAATTGGTAAATCAATGCCTTGAAGAAGCACCTTCACTGGGAATAAAAAATGTATTTGCACTGACCTTTGCTCCTGACTTTTTCTTAAAATGCGGATTTAAAAATATCGAAAAAGAAACGCTTCCTCATAAAATATGGGCAGACTGCATTGATTGTCCGTATTTCCCTGACTGCAAAGAAATTGCTGTATCAAAAGAAATTTAACAAAGAAAACTGCCTCATAAATTAATTTAATTATTACTTTTGTTATACTTGAGTTTTTGTGTTATATTGTACCATTGACTAATTTTATTGAATTATGAAAAACATCCTGCTCTTTTTCGTATTGACTGCAATAGCCTGTTTATTTTTCACAAATTGCGAAGAGGATAATGCTTCGGACAATAAAGAGATCATTAAAGTATATACTCCTGATACAATATTTCATTATTTTTATGATACATCCAACAATTTTTTATCGGAACAAATATCTTTCGATTCTGCTTCATGGAGCATAAATAAACAGGATTCAAATGCTATTTATGCAGAGGCCGGTGTTCCGGCACTCAGTTCGTCTATTGTAGACAGTGGTGTTGTATTGGTTTATAAATTAAATAAAAGCAATGCATGGGCTATGCTTCCTCTTGATAATGGAAACGTAAGGGAAGAGTTTGAATTTGCTGAGGAACACTTAAGAATTGAAAGGATTTTTGATACAGTTCCTGTTATCACTTCTCAAACATATAAACTGATTGTATTGCAAGAATTGCGATAAATAAAAGATACCAATATGAAGTTCATGAACATTTTCATACTGCTTTTGTTCGCAACCTGTTTTCAACATGTAAAAGGGCAGTTGTATATCGGGTCAGGAAGTGGATTTTCACTTTCTGAAGATGAAACCACTCAAACCGGTATGAACATAGATTTCAGCGTAGGGTATTATGTAAGCAACATAGGCATTTCATTGACTTATACAAATATATCCAATCCCATTGCACACAGTTATATTAAAACAGGAAACCAAAACCACGCATTCATCCACGAAGACAATTACAACAATTTCAATGTTAATGGATTAGGCATTGGCTTTAGTTACAACTCAGAAGGCAATGTAAATGAATCGGGATTAAGGATTGAATTTTTGGCTGAAACAGGAATGATGTTTTTTAAAAATCTACAGAATAATGCATATTATTATGATAATGAAAATGATATTTTGTTACTTAACACAAAACAGGAAAAACCATTTTCAAGCGAAATGTATTTTTATTATGGTTTCAGGTTTAATTATGGCCTACGTTCCGGCCTCAATGTTTTTTTAGAATTAGGACACACAATCGCTGATTACGAAAGAAAAGAAAAAAACAGTTATGAAGTGGTTGACCAGGAAACCGGAACACAATTATGCACATGGAATGACGAAACGGGGCAACAGATAGAAATCAATCATTTCAATCTGAGTTTGGGTGTTTCATACTATTTTATCAGATGAACAGGATTTTCGGCCTCTTGTTTTACCTGTTGGCCGATAATAATATTGATGTTTGGTAATGCCCGCGATAGAAAGTGCTGTATCTCGCTTCATGCCTTGAAAAATATACCTGGTCACAACTTCTTTTTTCATGGTCATAAAAGTACAGATTTTAATCTATATTTCTGTCCGATGGTTTAAGGGGCTAATTCACTTATGCAAAGACAAATACAGCAGCGACGCAACATAGTTGATGGTAGTTCCGGCAACAACGATATTATGGAAGGATTTTTTGCAAACAAAATTCGGAGCCCAAAAGAGTTGAAAGTTGAAAGTTGAAAGTTGAAAGCGAAGTGCTGCAAAAGCTTATGGGTGTGATTG
>CAZJWE010000374.1:0-2182 GCA_964549265.1 uncultured Bacteroidales bacterium
TCCTGTTGCCATTCACATCATACCCATACTCTATGGTTTGAGCCATTAGGGATGAACTTATAATGATGCCGGTGAATAAGATGATAAGTATTTTCATGATGGTTTATGGTTTTGGTTTTTAATTCTTATTTTTTTTAAGGCACAAGTGAAAAACACTTGCGCCAGGGGGGCATTTAATCCAATTCAATAATCTCGCTTCCTTGTTTAGAGCAAATATATGGCTCACAATCTGTTCCATAAAAATTAGCTATAGAACTATAACTGGCAATATATACTCTATAATAAGATTTTTTATTAAAATGATTGTTAAATTCAAATTCAAATTTAAAACATCCATTGGAATCAAGTTCAATTAAACCAGTTCCAGCACTACTAGTTATATAATCATAATTTTCTTTATTAACAGTATTTACTGTATCTCCTAAAAGGATAATATCTAAAGATGGATTTGAATCAAAATTAAAAGTATTAAAACATTTCCCTGTAACTATTGCATATCCGAAACTATCAATAGAAATTTCCATTTCGATGTCAGGATATTCTGCTAATATAAAGGAAGGTCTGTCATATGGAATTATGGTGTCATTTTCAACAAAATTGAAATCACAGCATTTAAAAGGGGCGTATCCTGGTTTTTCAATAATTAAATTATAATTCCCGGAATCAATGTTTCTAAATTCAAATAAACCTGATTTATCAGTTGTAGTGAAATAAGAATTATTTAAAGAGACACTAACTCCGCTAAAATCTTTTTTTTCTTCACCGAATACACCTTTTAATGTAACTTGGCCTTGAATACTTCCATCACCTGGCAAAGGAATATCAATTGGACTATGATTGCTTTTTTTCTCGCAATTACCAAGGAAAAATATAAATAAAATAAAAAAAATTATATGTGTTTTCATATCAATTAATTTTAATGGTCATCTAAATATGCAAAAATCACTACTTTACGCACCTTCCAAAATACTTGATCCTTAAAGTACCAATATAACTTACTAAGTCTCTTACTTCATCAGCATTTATACTTCTGTTTTCACGAAGGCAGTAACGAGAAAAAATAAAGTTATCATATTCATTTCCAAAATTATATTCTAAAATATAAGGATTCCCGGGATCACGACATTCTTTATTTTGTGTTTGTGTTGAACGCACTTCATTGATATGTTTACGAAGATTTTTTACGTGCCGTTTTTTTAATAAAAATGAATCTTTTTCTGTTACTTGTATGCCTTCAAAGCCTTTTATTTTACACGTGGTTTTAAATATTTTTGCAGAATCAGGAAAAATATGAATTTGCAATATGAGATATTTAATACATATATTTAAATCCTCAAGTGGTTCAATTATTCTTATTACATTATGTTTTCCTTGCCATAAAATTTGTTCGTTTAATAGTTGCAAGATATATGAATATTTAACTTCATCTTTATATTTAGCAGTATCTTTCACCGGGTGAAAACAAAAATAATTTTTTACGGTATCTATAACATCAGAAATATATTCTGACTTTTTAATTTGTATAATATTTTTAAAATCAGAACCTGATCTAAGCTTGTAAGCAATAGGAATTGTATCTATAATAATTGTATCTATATAAACACCTTCGGACACAAACATCATAGCTCCGTGATTGTTAGCTATTTGTGCGTACTTGTAAGACGAATCTTGAGAATTGATGATTACATTATTAATTCTCCAATGAATGAATTTTTTAGGTTCTCTTTGGCAATATATTAAACAATATATAGTAATGAATATAGTAAATGTTATATGTCTTTTCATCTTATAATTTTTCTGAAATGAAATAAATCACTTCTACTACTTGAAATGGGATTGCTACTCCATCTCCATCCATGAATTAAAATTCAATTTTATAATCATCTTTTTTTGTAGGCTTTTTTCTTTTTATAGAGCTATTGTTAATGATAATTTCATCATTAACAATATATAGCTGAATTTGAATTGTATTCTGTTTATTATAAAAATTTGTTACCAATGTATCATTTTCAAAAGATATTATTTCTTTTAAGTTTTGGCTTTTACATGCTTCATTATATATAAAAAATGAATCTATTTGATTTTTTATAAAATTACTATCTAATACTTGTTCTTCTAATAAAAATATTATAAAATCTAATTGACATTTGTTACTTTTTTTTATGGAATCTCTAAATATTTC
>CAZJWE010000375.1:0-2172 GCA_964549265.1 uncultured Bacteroidales bacterium
TGTTCTTCGCATCGAAAAACTGTTAATCCGGTACCCTGGACATGTATATTTTATATTATTTAATTGTCTGAACCTTGATTTGCAGGATTGGTTTGATTTCTTGATTTTGTTTGTTTTAACATAAAAAAAAGAAAATTGACCGGGATTTAGTTCAACACGAAACCGAGGACGAACCGACCAAACGGGAGCTCATGACCGAAGTGAATAACATTGGACGAGCTCAGCGAAGATAATACTCGCTGGGTCTTGCAGAGCGATTGGATTCCTGTATATTATCTGCTGGCGTTTGTTTGTATTCATCTAACTATCTGCTTGTTATATATTTTATAAGTCGTTTTCAATAAGTATAAACTTATCCACGAAGCACGAATTTATTTTGTTTTTGAGCGTTGGCCAATCCTAAAGTCGCCTTCAAAGGCGGTTGCTCGGGCTGGCTTTGCAAGCTCTTTGACAAAGCTTTGACTATAGTATTGGCTTGTGAGGCTTTGGCAATGTGCTTGCAAATAGGGATGACTTATAAAATACCGCTAAAAGTCAGTGTCTTTTTACCCATACTTACTTTTTCGGTCGTGTCCTTTTATGTGGGTCAACTGGAACTGTTTTCGGTCCTGGTTTTGGAGCATCAGGTTTTTTTCTTGGTGTCGGTGATGGTGTTGACCTTTTGTGAGGTTTTACCGGAACTGTCTTTTTTGCCATTTTATTATTTTTTAGAGTTTTCAATTATCTCAATTTCTTCTTCCGTCAAATCGTAAAGCTGGTAAACCAATTGGTCGATTTGGGTTTCTTCTACTTTCGTTTCTTTCCCATCTTGTTTCTTCAATTGGATTAGATTCACAAGATTTTTTATTTTTTCTTGAAATTTCGGGTCAATAGAAATTGGCAACGGAAAATTATTTACATCATATACCAAAATTTTTGGAAATGCCCCTTTTGTTGCTTTTGGTGATGAATTGAAGTGGTAAAATGTTGCAAGTTTAGAATTTAATATTGCTAGCAAACATTCTAAAGCAAAAGATTTCGAGTTTTCTTTTACTATAAGAATTGCCGGGTCATTATATAATTCTTCTGTTGTAATTGCAGAAAAAATACTTGGATTTGTGATTTCACGAATTAATAGTCTTTTTCCTTTAAAGAATTTAGGGGCTCTTGGGTTTGCAATTCCGTCACAATAATCAATGTATTCTTTACCATTCCATTTTACAGCATATTTAGTAATGTCTTCTCCATATAGCCATTTTTTATAAATACCCTTGGGGTTGTCAAAATGATGATATGCTCTATTCTTGATGACTTCTTTTGACTGACCTTTGTATTTATCGTAGGCTATTAAACCTTGACTGGTTTCAGGAAATAATTCAGATAACCTTTTTCTACTTGCTTTAATCTTTGTTACTAAGGCTATTGTGTCTTGAGGAAGCTTGAATATCAAACCCCAATTTTGATTATTCTTAGTAACTGTCTCTTTGTTAAAAGAGAGCCTTTTTCTCGATTGGAAATCGGTAAAAGTCTGAATGTTTTTAGAATTGCGATATATCAATCTATCAGTGACAATTTCACCTTTCGAGAAGGTAAATATTATATTTCGTACCGTAGCGTCTTCAAAAATATTTATGTCTGTGCAGTCCAAAATTTCATCTATACTCCAAGAGTCAAAAAGACCTAAGCGATAATCTTGAGCAAATACATTGAATAAGATTGAGTTAGGTATTATATAGGATATAACACCTTTTTCTTTTAGAATTTGATGCCCCTTATCTATGAACCAATAGTAGATTTCATAATCTGGCACCTTTGAAAGGTTTGTTACTAAATATTTTCGAGCTTGACCTTTAATCGATACACCGTAAGGCGGATTCCCAATCACCACATCAAACCCAATAAAATCACCATCATCATTCAACACTTCCGGAAATTCAAACCGCCATTCAAAAGCGTTTTCATAAATTTTGTTGTTTTTTATCTCTTCAATTTCTTTTTCAAGTTTTTGTGTTTGTTCGGTGAGCTTCTTTACTTTTTTATACCATTCAGATTTTTCCTTTTTTGATAATTCAAATAGCTGTCCTTGGTTGGTCAGTGTAAAAAGCTCACCGTTTAATTTTCTCAAACGCTTTACTTTGGGGTCGTTTTGAGATATTTCGCTCCTGAAATTGGTTTTAATTTCATTGATTAGCC
>CAZJWE010000376.1:0-2171 GCA_964549265.1 uncultured Bacteroidales bacterium
AAATTTTTCCGGTTTTTTTTTTTACACATCATTATGTCGAATACAAAACATCAAAAAGGCCAGGTATACAGGATAGCGATCCAGGGAGGATATGGAGCTTTTCATGAAACAGCTGCCAATCATTATTTTGAAGGGCAGGAAATAGAAATCATCCCACGGGAAACATTTAAAGAATTGATGGTGAGCCTGAGAAAAAATGAAGCTGATTTTGGTATTATGGCCATCGAGAATAATATTGCCGGGAGTATTTTGCCAAATTATAAATTATTGGCCGAATCGAATAAACGCATCATCGGTGAAATTTATATGCGTATTGAACAAAACCTGGTAGCCCTTCCGGGACAAAAAATTGAAGATATTAACGAAGTCTTTTCGCACCCTATGGCTATTTTACAATGCCAGGATTTTTTTGAACAATATCCTCACATACGTTTGATAGACAGTAATGACACTGCTTTAAGCGCTCAAAAAATTAAAGAAGAACAATTGCAGGGCGTTGGAGCCATAGCCAGCGCTTTTGCTGCGGAAAAATATAAGCTTGACATTCTTTTTAAAGGCATTGAAACAAACAAAAACAATTACACACGTTTTTTAATTCTGCAATACAATGATGAGAATTTAATTGTACAAAACGGTGTCAATAAAGCGTCAATTCATTTTGCACTGGCGCATCAGATCGGTAGTTTATCAAAAATACTATCCATCCTGTCATTTTATGACATCAACCTTTCAAAAATTCAATCTATGCCAATTGTTGGGAGAGACTGGATTTATCTTTTTTATGTTGACCTGGATTTTGATGATTATGGCCGTTATCGCCAATCCATTGAAGCCATTAAGCCTTTCACCAGCAATCTTGGTGTTTTGGGTGAATACAGAAAGGGCAAATCAGTATTTTAAACATCGGTTTTCAGATTGATCAGGGAAAGATATTGAATAAAAACATGAATAACGAATAAAAAAATAATTAAACATGGGGGTAAAATTAGAACTCGAACCTGTATCTTATTTTGGAAAGTCACCTGAAAGGCCTATTGTCATATCAGGGCCATGCAGTGCAGAGACGGAAGAACAAGTTTTGAATACAGCTAAAGAGCTTTCAAATCAGGGGATTCATTTTTTCAGGTCTGGTATATGGAAACCCAGAACCCGGCCTAATGCATTTGAAGGTGTTGGTGAAGTTGGATTGGAATGGTTGAAAGAAGTCCAAAAGCAAACAAAAATGTATACGATTGTTGAAGTAGCCAATGTAAAACATGTGTTTGAGGCCTTGAAATATGGTGTAGATATGTTATGGATAGGCGCCAGAACATCAGCCAATCCGTTTGCAGTGCAGGAAATTGCTGATGCGTTGAAAGGGACAAATATACCTGTTTTTGTTAAAAACCCGGTTAATCCTGATGTTGAGCTTTGGATAGGCGCCCTTGAACGCATTAACAGGGCAGGAATTAAACAAATGGCTGCCATTCACCGTGGTTTCTCTATTTATGGGAAAAGCCTCTACAGGAATGATCCGCAATGGCAAATTCCTATTGAATTAAGGCGCAGGGTACCTGAACTTCCGATTTTTTCAGATCCAAGCCATATATGTGGCAACAGAGAGATGCTGTATGAAGTGTCGCAGGAAGCCATGGACTTGAATTTTGAAGGACTAATCATTGAATCACATATTAACCCCGATAAGGCATTGAGCGATGCAAAGCAACAAATAACACCGGAAGAACTCAGGAAGCTGATTGATAAACTTGTGTTAAGAGAGCCTGAAATCAAGAAGAAGATGCTCATCAGTATTGAGGAATTGAGAAAACAAATTGATACCTATGATTTAGAACTCATCAATATTCTCGTAGAGCGAATGAAAATAGTTGATAAGATTGCTCGATACAAAAAAGAAAATAATATTACAATATTGCAAAGCTCACGGTGGAATGAGATTCTTGAAGACCGTATGAAAAGGGCTATTGAAAAGGGATTGAGCCAGGATTTAATTACAAAAGTATTCAAAGGTATACATCAGGAGTCCATTAACAGGCAGACCGATATTATGAATCCGGATGATAAGGAATCTAAATAATGTTTGTCCATAATGTCCGCTAACTTCGTTACGCTTGCCCCAAAAATTGCTCATTTACTTCAGTAAACTGCGCTTTTTGGGGCTGCGCAAGCCTCGT
>CAZJWE010000377.1:0-2165 GCA_964549265.1 uncultured Bacteroidales bacterium
TTTATTGATGAGCTGGTTATATTAATCCGAAGTCAATAAATTAAACTCATGGCGAGCTTATGACCATTAAACAATAAAAAAGAGGAAAAGCAGACAATTTGAGATTCTTGAATATCGCACAAGGTTCGCTAGAAGAAAGTAGATATTATCTATTGTTGTCAAAGGATTTAAATTATGGAGATAGCAGTCAGTTACTTCCCTTGGTTGTAGAAGTGAGTAAATTAATTGAAGTCTATTATAAAGCGATTCTAAATTCTGAATACTGAATACTGAATACTCAATATGGCTCCCACTAATTATGAAGTAAAACCATTTTTAAAAAGTTCTCAATATAAAATTGCATCCGGAACAGTTAAGTTTATTGAGTGGATTAAGTTAATTGAATGCGGGTAGCTTGACCTCTTTTTTGCCGCATTGGAAGATTAACACCCCTAACAATTAATTATTAATTGTTAATTGGGGTTTGGGCATGTGTCCGTGCTTGGTTATGTCTATGGACTTATGCAGCACTTAGCTTTCAGCTCTTTGGGGCTATTCGTTTTTTTGCACAAAATCTTATCATCAACTTTGTTGCGTCGCTGCTGTATTTGTCTTTGCATGGTTTTTTAAATTTATCAACCACTTTTTAGAATTGAGACAAAAGGTTTCAAAAGTAGTTACATAAGAGACAGACTCTAATTAGTATCTGTCTATAAACTCAAGTGTTTGAATCATAATGTTCGATAACGAGGTTTGCGCAGCCCCCAAAAGTGCAGTTTACTGAAGTAAATGAGCAATTTTGGGGCAAGCGTAACGAAGTTAGCGGACATGATGGAACAAACACTAATTAGATTTGTATACCCATACAGGAAAATTACCCTGATTTCTTAAGCTTCGTAGTTCATTGAGTGCTTGTCTGTAGTTTGGATATGATTTAATTGAAACAAGATTAAATCCGTTGTTGGCACGCAGGATTCTTGTATTATCATAATTATAGCTTTCCAGCATCCGGTTTTTATATCGTTGGGCATAATTCTCATTCCTGAAGCTTCCTGAAATGATATGATATTTATTTTGTGCCCTGGCTTTTTCAATTGAATCAATTTTGGCAAGTGAGTCGGCTTTGGCACGTTCTTTTGCTTGTTTAATTGAATCAAGGCGAGCCAATGAGTCTGCCTCTCTTTGCTCGACCTTTTGAATGGAATCAGCACGGCGGATGCTGTCTAATCGCGCCTGATAAGCAGCCATGGTGTCTTCAGGGGATTCTTTCCCTAAAATTTTTGTGTTTATAAAATCACAATGTGTGAACATAAAAGGGAGCGAAATAAGCATAAAAAATATTACGTGTTTCATGATTCAATTCAATTTAAATTATTAATATTTGCAAATCTTCATCCAGCAATGTGCTATACTGAAATTTTTATAAAAATATTTATTATATATGAATTATACAAATTTTTATTTTACTTTATTTTACACCCAAAGGGTATTTCCTGACCACTCCGCCATAAAGCATTGTTTTTTAGTGCATTAAAACAAACCCCATGTGTACTCAAAATCAATATATTACGCATTCTTTTACAGAAGCGGTACAAGATTATCAATTTCTTTTAGAAAAATCATATTCAAATAAAGAGGTATTAAAATTGGTGGGCGACCGATATCATTTAACCAAAATACAGCAGACATTACTCTACAGGGGGATTTTCATAACCGATGTATGCCTCCGCAGAAAGCAAAAGCAAACAATTAAGTGGCGTTATTGCTTAACAATTACTCAGAGATAGAGCACAAGTCAAAAAGACTTGCGATATGGGGGGATTATTTAAAAATATCATCAATAAATCCAGAAAATTTATTTCTGAAAACAAAATAATGAAGAATCCATAGCAAAATAAAAATGAACGTTCCTATAATATCTTTTTCAATAAATGCATTAAACGCAATTTCAGGGTCCGGGGCAAAACCTGGTTTTCAACAACTTCATCCGGGAGTGTGCCAATTTATTTTTGCACAATCACACCCATGAGCTTATGCAGCACTTCGCTTTCAACTTTCAACTTTCAACTCTTTTGGGCTATTAATTTTGTTTGCACAAAATCCTACCATCAACTATGTTGCGTCGCTGCTTTATTTGTCTTTACATGGTTTTTTAACTTTTTTTTAGAAAAAAAGTAACAAAAAAA
>CAZJWE010000378.1:0-2154 GCA_964549265.1 uncultured Bacteroidales bacterium
GATTTTATTATTTCTACCTATACAGTTCAGGCAAAACATATTACTCTGGAAAATTATTAATTCAATAAACCCTATAAAAATGAAAACAAACAAATTGCTCTTAATCCAATTATTGTTAATATGCAGTATTTCACTTTTTGCCCAAGATTGGGTTTCATTAGATAATTCAAAAAATGCTCAAAAGCCTTCAATTGAGATAATTTCATCAACCTCGCAAGAATTTACATTTAAAGTTAAAGTGTTTGGTTTCTATAATCAGGAGATAAGTATTAACAATGCTCCTTATGATGAAATATATTTTCCTGATTACAATACTTTGAAGGAGGTTGGAAAACCTGCATTACCTGTGATTACTGAATTAATAGGGATTCCTCCCCAAACAGATTTTTCAATGACAATAATTGATTCCACTTGGAAACAATTGTCTGATTTTAACATAGCTCCATATCAAAAATCATTGATAGAAAAAGAGAAAAGAACAAGTGTCGATATAAACAAAGAATTCTATTCTTCTTCTCTCAATTATCCTGAAAAAGTATTTGAATACTCAGAATTAATGAATTGGAGAGGCATTGAAAATAGAAACATGACTG
Source organism: uncultured Bacteroidales bacterium (assembly GCA_964549265.1). GTDB lineage: Bacteria > Bacteroidota > Bacteroidia > Bacteroidales > JBBRXJ01 > CAYMKE01. The sequence continues at coordinate 594 of CAZJWE010000378.1, forward strand.
TTTGCCCATTTAGATATAACCCCAATAAACAATTACTTGATGTAATGATAGAGTTTACCGTAAAGATAGAATTTATTTCGAAAACAAAAGGTCTGAAATCTCAACAAAGAAAAAGTCTTAGTTCAAGCCATAGCAGAGCATTAAATAAACACATACTAAATTATGATAGTGAGCTTGTCAAAAGCTATTTTGATGGGGTAGATATTCAAACTATTGAAGAAGATGGGGAAACGATACCAGTTTTGAAATCAACAACTGCAACAACTACCGATTATGATTACCTTATAATAGCCTCCCCGACATATTTCAACTCAAAACCCTTACGTGCTTTGAAAGATTGGAAATCAAGGATTGGATATAAGTGTGAAATGGTCTCGACTTCTACAACAGGAACTACCACTTCTGATATAAAAGACTATATTACAGATGAATATACAAACAATGGCATTGAATATGTTCTTTTTGTCGGAGACCATTCGGATATACCTATGTATAGCTGGAGTAGTTGTAATAGTGATTACTGGTATGGTTGTGTTAGTCCTGGGGGTAGTACCGATTATCAAGCAGAAGTATCAATCGGTCGATTTTCAATAAGTAGTCTTACAGAATTAGAAAACATGGTTAATAAAACGATTAACTATGAGAAATCACCGCCTGTTAATGATTGGGTTGAGAAAAGTTTATTAATTGCACATATGGAAAATGCTCCCGGAAAATATCAAGACTGCAAAGAAGATATTAGAACAGCAACATATTCAATAACCACGCCTACTTTTGACAGGGCATATGGAGCGCATGCAGCGCAAGGAGGTAATGATGCAACCAATCAAACAGTAATTAATGCAATTAATGACGGAAGAGGTCTGGTAAATTATAGGGGACATGGTTCAGTTACAGGCTGGCATAGTGGATGGTGCTACGATTATGATGAGTTTAATGCTGATGAAATTAGCAGTTTAACAAACACTACCGAAACACCTGTAATATTCAGTATTGCATGTTCAAACGGCACTATTAATTCATCAAGTGTTTGTCTATTAGAGAATTTTACGAGAGGAACAAATGGTTCAGTTGCTTTCTTGGGAGCAACAAGAGCATCGTACACAATAGAGAACCACACCTTGGATAAAGAACTTTACAATCATATTTACGATGATGGTTTTTACAACATCGGTGATGTTTTAGTCCAAGCAAATATCCAGACAATGACTACTCATAGCAATAATTCATCCTCAATACACAATACAAAAATTTATTTATGGGGAGGCGACCCATCACTTGAAATTTGGACAGATACACCAAACCAGTTTTCAAGTGTTTCAATATCGGACAATGGAACTAATGTTACGGTTAACACAGGTGGAATATCTGATTGTGATATAATCGTATGCAGTACTCTTGATGATGGCGATTCTTATTTTGAGGTTGCAGAAGGTGTGTCAAGTCATACATTTAACTCTGTTGCTCGCCCATATTACGTGACAGTGAAAAAACATAATTATATTCCTTATATTTATGACAGCGATGTAGCCGGTAATTCAGACTTTTTTGTGCAAGACAA
>CAZJWE010000379.1:0-2149 GCA_964549265.1 uncultured Bacteroidales bacterium
TTCAATTCCTCTTTCAACTCCGACACAAACACAAACCGCATTTTATCTTCAGGGTATCCCATCTTTTGTATCTCTGTCCGGATATTATCCACTTTTTCATGGGCCCTCACACTGCTTTCGGGGTGGGTGCATTTTTCTTCATCGCATCCAATCACCATTAAATTATCATATTCTTTGCTCAATGCAAAAAACACATCCTGGCCTTTTACCTTACCGACACATGGAATACCGATAGCAGAGGTATAATCAGCTTTTTGCTTTAACCGTTCCTCTAACAAAAGAAACTCGTATTGTGAATAATAGCAGTAAAGCAATAATTGTTTTGTTCCTGTTAGCTCTTTCAGGCGGTCGGACTCACTCTGTATCCTGTCCTGAAATGTCCGCACATCATCCATTTTAAAATCAATGGTATTGGCCGGGCACAAAGAATAGCACAAGCCACAAGCCTGGCATTGGTCCTGGTCTATATTGATCTCATGTTTTTGATTGAGAAATGGCACTTCATACGGGCACACCCGCACACAATTCATGCAAAAAGCACATTTTTCATGATTCCAGTGGGCCCCTCTCCCACAATCCAAACACCTCTTGGTTTCCTGCAAAGCCTTGTCGTGCGTTAAAGGTAGTTCAATTTCTTCAAAATGATCAACCCTGCTTTCTACTGATTCTACAATCGGATTTTGCCGTTTATGTTTTTTAATATTTTCAATGGTCTGGGCTTTTAGATTATCAATCACTTCTAATTCTTCAGTTGTCCGTGCTTCTTTGTGTTTCAAATACGAATCTACCTGCGAAGCAATTCTCCTGGCATGTGCCATAGATTCCACAACCAGTCCGGGCCCTTCAGATACCTCACCACATGAAAATATGCCTTTCCTGCTTGTCATGCCGGTCAGCTTGTCCACTTTCAAACGTCCGCGTTTATCGAGTTTGATTCCCATTAATTGAAGGTAATTGAGTGAAGAATACTGGCCTATTGCATAAATGATATTATTGCCCGGAACCATCATGGTTTCTTCTTCATCAAATTGAGGATGAAACCGGCCTTTTTCATCAAATGCCATAATGCATTTTTTGCATTCAAGGCCTTTAATTTTCCCATGATCATCTAACACAACAGCCTTTGGCCCCCATCCACAATAATTCATTTCAACACCCTCTTCCAGGGCTTCTTTTTTTTCCAATGACGAAGACGGCATTTCATCCCATTGCTCGAGGCATACAAGTCGTACCTTTTCAACATCCATCCTCACTGCAGTACGCGAAACATCCATGGCTACATCGCCTGAACCAATCACAATAACCTGATCGCCCTGCTCTACCAATGCTTCATTTTCTTTGGCTGACCGTAAAAACGGAAGTGCTGTATGGACATCCTCATGATTTCCATTCGGAATAGGCAGGCTTCTGCTTTGGGTTAACCCCATCGCCAGGATTACCGCATTAAACTCTCTCTGTAGCGATTCAATGGTAATGTCTTTGCCCAGGACGGTATTGTTCTTAAATGTCACCCCCAGGTCCCGTATTGCTTGAATATCTTTTTGGATGGTTTCCCAGGGAAGCCTGTATGAAGGGACGCCCCATCGAACAGAACCACCATAATCATCCATTTTCTCAAAGACTGTCACCTGGTAGCCGTCTACAGCCAGGTCATGTGCGGCTGTAAGTCCGGCAGGCCCTGAGCCGATGATGGCAACATGCTTTCCATTGTCGTTTTTTTTGTGTATCGGAGCATAAGGATTTGGGGCATTTTCCATCACATACCGTTTTAACCGCCGAATTGATAAAGGCTGGTCTACACTCCCTCTTCGGCATATTTCTTCGCACGGATGAGCACAAATAGACCCGCAGATTCCAGGCAACGGATTGGTCTCCCGGATCAATCGTGCCGCATCATCCAGCCGGTCTTGTGCAATAAGGTATATATACCCCCTTACATCCTGATGCAAGGGACAACCATACTGGCAAGGCGGCATTTGGTCTGCCTGCTCTTTATAAATAATGTGTTTGTTTACCTTTATTTTATATTGCTCTTTGGTCATAGTGGGTTTGTTTTTTTTGTTATTGCCTCAAAAGCACGTCAGCACTCAAGTGTTTAAGGGGACTTCTAATAATTCCTTTCTTTCAAAAAACAAATATAATGAATAAG
>CAZJWE010000380.1:0-2147 GCA_964549265.1 uncultured Bacteroidales bacterium
AGAGCAAAAGCCAATGTTGTTTTTTTCAAATCAATCGTTATTTAGAATAGAGCCTAAAAATTCAGTCAATTCAAAATCAAATGGGGTGGTTATTTTAATATTTTCCGGATTTCCATCAACCAGGTTAATCGTGTGGCCTGCTTGTTCTAAAACACATGCATCATCTGTGAATTCAGTTTGATAAGGCTGAGAATAAGCATCAATGATGAGTTCACTCTTAAATACTTGAGGTGTTTGTATTATGCGGATTTTCGTTCTGTCAACAGGGGCATTCCATTCCCCTTCTATTCTTCTTACCGATTCGATTAGGGTGATAGCAGGTATTGCATTGCCTTTTTGTGCTGCCATTTCAAAGCATCTTTTAATGGTTTCTACAGCAATTAACGGCCTGACAGCATCATGAATTCCTACAATACTATTTTTTTTTACCCGTTGCAATCCACTTTTTACGGAGTGGAAGCGTGTTTCTCCTCCAGAAGCAACCTCATGGGGTACTTTAAATTGGTGTTGGTGGCACAATTGTTTCCAATCACTTTGTAATTCATTTGGGAGGACAACAATTATTTGCATGGAAGAATCATACTGAACGAATTGATTTATTGTATGCATCATAACCGGTTGATGATGTAGATGAAGGAACTGTTTAGGCACCGGTGATTGCATCCGCTCCCCTTTTCCGCCTGCCATGATGATAATATATTTTTTCAAAATATTTGCTTTTTTTATTCTTTTCCTTTCAAAGATATAAAAAGATCATTTTAATAGGTTCTACCACGAATTTAATGGTAACTTGCAATTTGTTTATATATAGTTTAAAATATTGTTTAACGTAGTTTATATGTTGTGTTGGAAATACAGTTAGCTGTTAGCTCATAAATTAAAAACAAGTCAAACAACATTTCAACCATATTTCAACCATATTTCAACTACATTTAAACTACATTTACAACTACTTTTAAACCACATTTAAACAGTATTTTAGGTCCTGTTAAAATAAGGGTAGTACCTATTTATACCATTTGTATAAGCTGCCTGCTTAATTCTATAAATTTATCCTCTGTTTGGCCTGTGCTTATTATCGGGGCCGTCATTTCATAATCACCGGACATAGCAATACCTTCTTCTATGGGCAATTGACAAAGAATGCCCGTGTTTAATTCATTTGCAAGGGTTTCACCTCCTCCGTTGCCAAAAATATAATATTTTTTATCCGGCAATTCAGGAGGTGTAAAATAGGACATATTTTCTACTATTCCTAATAATGGAACGTTAATTTTTTCATTGGCAAACATTGTTGCAGCTTTTCTCACATCTTCAATAGCTAATTTTTGTGGAGTCGTTACAATTAAAGCACCGTCTAAGCCAATCCGTTGTGAAATAGTTAACTGAATATCACCTGTTCCCGGAGGAAAATCCACGATCATATAATCTATATTTTCCCAATGGGTATCATTAAATAACTGAAGAATTGCGTTAGACGCCATAGGCCCACGCCAAATCAGGGCTTGTTTAGGATCTATAAGAAATCCTATAGAAATCAGTTGCACACCCCATTTTTCAAGGGGCCTGATTTTTGTTTTCCCGTTTATATCTATTCCTTGAGGACGTTCATCTTTTATATCAAACAAAACAGGGATTGATGGCCCGTAAATATCTGCATCTATAATGCCTGTTTTATACCCCTGCCTGGCAAAAGCCATTGCCAAATTAGCTGCTACAGTAGATTTGCCAACGCCTCCTTTACCGGAAGCAATGCCTATTATATGTTTGGCAGGTTTAATTTTTTTGTGTGTATTCATTTTTTTATGTTAAATCATCACGTTTTAAAATACATTATTATATAAACACATAATATAAGGTGTGTATAAAATCGCTTTGCCCTTATATACCGTACAAAGATGCAAAAGATCATTTATTTAACCATAAATATTTTTTGCAATTTTTTTATTTAAATTATTTTTTTTTGTATATTGCAACTAATTTTCTTAAAAAGAATCAATATTATAGTTTAACTCAACTATTATAAGTTAAACTAAATTAAGTGTTCTTAAATATTTTTTAATTACTAACTAAACATTTAATCTTATGAAAAAATTTATTATTTCTTTATTAATGGGTATTTTGCTCACTATGAGCGGATTTTCTCA
>CAZJWE010000381.1:0-2142 GCA_964549265.1 uncultured Bacteroidales bacterium
TTCTATACAGAGTAGCAAAGATTTATGCATAACCACCCTAATCTTCTACTGATCCCGAACCTGCCGTTGCTGGTTGATAATCTTATTTTTTAATTCTTCAAACCCCCGGTTGGTTGTTTTTACTGCATCAGGTCCACTTTCTTTCACATAAATCAATTTTTCAGGCATGTTAATGGTCAAAGACACAGATATCCGATTATTTTTAACTCCCGAAAAATGAATTTTCACGATCACAGATTGCGGATGGATCACAAAATATTGATCAAGCTGTTTCGATTTTTCTTCCATCAGTTGCAATACTTCATTTTTCTCTTCCGGACTTAATATTTCAATATTTGAATATTCATAATTCATAAGCATAATCTTTTAATTCGAACTCTCTTTGATTGCATAAAAAATATGCAATTAATATGCCAAGAATATGAGCCGTAAGGGTTTAACCCGATTGATAATATAATGCAAAGGGCTGGTAACCTAAGGACAGGTAACCATACTCTATTTATTCATTGTAATCAGTGTCTGAACATCGATAATAAAGAATTAAATGAATATAAAAGCAAAATTTGTTACATTCTTAAAATCGTTTCAGGTTATAATTAATTATCTTTGTAACAAATATTATTGATAATGCAAATACTAAAGGAAAACAAAATAAATAAATCATACAAAATAATTGACGAACAACCATTATTCTGGGAGGAAGGTAAACAATTATATTTTTCAGAATTTGAATCGTTCTTTAAAAACAATGAAGGAAAGAAAAATAAAACAAAGCTAAATAACACCGATTTAAATGAACTCAATGGAAGTGAATGGAGTATTCACAGTAAAAGTGTTCAAACATTTAATGGTCCTATTACAGAAAAAAGAAAAAAACACGGTGCTTCTTTCCCGCTCACTTTAGCAAAACATTTTATTAAAATATATTCCAAACCCGGTGATACAGTATTAGACCCTTTTGCTGGTGTTGGGACAACATTAGATGCTGCAAATATTTTAAAAAGACATTCCTTAGGAATTGAATTAAACTATGATTTCATTAATTTATTTAATCAGGGAATTGATCCGAAAGACGGGAAAAATAATAATAATTTCCGTAGAATTATGATTCAGGATTCTGCTTTAAAACTAACTAATCATATACCCCAAAATTCAATACATTTTATACTCACATCTCCACCTTATGCAAATTTATTAAATAAAATTAGAAAAAATTTTGCAGATAAAGATTATTATAATAATCCTTATAAAAATCAAAGTAGAAAGCTTGCACAACCTTACTCAAAAGAACAAGAAGATCTCGGAAATGTTTCTTATGAAGATTATTTATTAAAAATAAAAAAAATATTCTTGGAATTACATAAAGTAGCAAAAGATGGCACTTATAATGTCTGGGTTGTTAGAGATTTCAGGGATACTGATAACAATATTCCTTATGTGAATTTACATGGAGATTTAATTAATATTGCACAGCAAACAAATTGGGTTATGTGGGATTTTGTTATTTGGGATCAATCTAACCAACGAAAATTAGTTCGACTAGGAGGGAATAAATCAAGACGTTATTATTTTAATATTGGTCATTCTTTTGTGATAATTTTCCGAAAAAACATAAAAGGAGAAAATTTTTAATGAAATTAAATGCAATCTTATCTTCAACATACTTTACTCATGGTTTTCATCCATATCCCGCAAAATTTACACCTCAACTCGTAAATAAATACTTTAATTTATATTGCAAAAGTGGATTTAAAATTATTGACCCATTTTGTGGAAGTGGTACAGCACTTGTTGAGGCAGCATTAAATGGTATGGATTCAATAGGTATTGATCTAAACCCTATTGCATACATTATTTCAAAAGCCAAAACAAGTAAATTCAATGAAAAAGAACTAACTTTAATTGAAAATTTTTTATGGAAAATTAAATCATTATTTGATACGAAGCAATTTTATAATTCAAGTTCATACAATAACAAAATATGTATCCCTGACTTTCCTAATAGAGACCATTGGTTTCAAACAAATGTATGTTATGAATTGGCAATTTTGAAATATGAAATAAAGAAAATAAATAATAATAATGTTAAAAATCTTTTATTCTCTGCATTTTCAAAAATTATTATAAAAGTATCAAACCAAG
>CAZJWE010000382.1:0-2137 GCA_964549265.1 uncultured Bacteroidales bacterium
TGGCAGGGTTTGGCGGATATGAAGATAAAGCATTGGAATATTCAGCAATGGCATTGACAACATTTGGGGGAAGATATTTAGCTAACGAATTATTTGGGACTTTTAAAGGGGTTGAAGGCAGCGGTTTTAAAAATGCTATGGCAGAAATTGGCCATCATGCAGGTAAAGGAGCCATAACAGGGCTTGGAGTAGGGGGAGCAAAAGCAATAAAAACAGGAGATTTGAATAATTTATGGGAAGGAGCACTTTATGGAGGAGGCGCCGGTGTTGGTTTAGCTGGATTGAGAATCGCAACTATGGGACCGGCATTTGTGCCTGACCCAGAAATTTATTGCGAATTTGAAGATTTTGGGCAAGTATATAGACGTGGTTCGATATTTACACCTCGAGGTGCAGGTGTTACTTTAGGTCGAAATGTTGTCACCAAATTAACAGGAAACACGGACTATGATAGATGGTTACTACACCATGAAACAGGACATCTTTCACAGATTAATAAGATGGGTGCATATAAGTTTTATTCAAGAACTGCATCAGAATATTCAAAACACTATAACAGATGGTTAGGTATTGCATCTGTTTATCAAACACCTGGTACTTTAGAATACGGAGCTAACTATTATTCATATGGAAAATTGGGCTACTATTATAACATCTGGGGAAGAATACAATATACATGGCCATAAAAAAATGAAAGAAATGATACGAATAATTTTAGTTTTTTTAATGAGTGGTTGCTGTAATCTGCCTCTTGTTGATTGTGTTAAAGATTATTATTACATAGCAGAAGAAGGACTGTGTAAAGATGGAAATAGTTTCTGTTATTCATCCAGAGCAATTAACATTAAAATTTCTCCTGATTTTGTAGATGCAAGATTGAAACAAGACGGAAACGGGGAATATCAATCCGAGTTAGTCATAAATATAGAGAATCAAACAGCTGAAGAAATTATAATAAACAACAATAATTTGAATGTTTATTGTTTGGTAGATAATGATACATTAAGGGCGGTATTGGACAACTTCGAATATAATATAGAAGCAACAAACGAAGAGAAAATAACTTTAACTCCTGACTTTGTAGTTGACAAAAAGTATCAGGGCTTTTTTAAAGAACACAAGTTTGGCGTTAGTTTTCGACTTCTTGATGATTTAGAAATTCAAAGTACATTTGAAATACAGAGTAAGAGAATAAAGTAACGCCTTGTACAAAAAATAAGAATTAAAAAATAAAAAACAAACAGAAGTACCTTTAATTATGAATATATTGATTTTAGAGATTCATACATACCACTTTTTGATCCTTTCTAAATCAGAATAAAATGAAAAAGTATTTTTATCCTTGTATATTTTTGCTTTTAATCTTGTTTTTTAACGGGCAACATACAAAACAAGATAAACATTGTCCTATAAAAATTTATTTTGCAAAAGATACAATATATACTAATAGAAATCAAAATTTTAAAATAAATTTCTCTATAGTTAATTCAAGTTATCAGGATTTAGTTTTATTGTTTTTGGAAGTAAGGTCTATTGATGTTATATATGAAATTCTTGCAGATGCAGAACCTCATTATATCCGTAGTGGAATGTATTCGTTTTTATATTTTGCTTCTAGCTCAGATACAACCAAAACAAGATATATTAATCTTATCGATCCATCGATCTTCATAAAAAACAAAAGAAAGAGATATATAATATTAAAGCCAAATAGTTCTGTTGATAAAAGGATAAAATGGGAGATTCCCGAATGGCAAGAAAAAGGGGAATATTATTTTTACCTTATATATGGACAAGGAAAAGATTATTTAGATGAACATGATGAAGCAAAGCAAAAAATAGAAGAAAATGGATTAACACCTTTTTATGGAAAAATTTTTTCTGATACTTTACATATAGTTGTAGAATAGATATCGGACTTATTACCCGGAATATGCTAAACGAATTAAAGCAAAACAGCTTTCACCTGGCGCAAGTGTTTTCCACTTGTGCCTTTTAAAAAATATTTAAAAATTAAAAAAACAACACCATAAACCATCATAAAAACACTCATCATCTTATTCACCGGCATCATTATAAGTACATCCCTAATAGCTCAAACCATAGAGTATGGGTATGATGAGAATGGCAACAGGAT
>CAZJWE010000383.1:0-2121 GCA_964549265.1 uncultured Bacteroidales bacterium
GGTTTTAATATTTTATTTGTTACTAATATACAATGTTTTTTGTTATCCTGCAATTGCTTACAAACGGGCAGCTATATGCGCCGTGCGGGATTTCAAAACATCTTTCTATCAATTTACAGAAAAAATTGTTTGAAAAACTATCGTTTGAATACGCTGTATCCCCCCGCATGGCGTATATAGCATGTTGCCAACTGGGCTATTGTTTTATGTCACTTGTATACAATTCTGAATAATCATATTACCAACTATTTAATGATAATTTTTTTATTTACTTTATTATCACTGATGGTTAGCTGGATGAAATATATACCACTTTGTAAACTAGACACATCAATTGTCTTAATTTTATTTTCGATAACATTTGTTTCGATTAAAGTTTTTCCTGAAACATCAATTAGTTTAATAAGACCACTCATTGCTTTTTCAGAGGCGATATTTATGACTGATTCTGTGGGAACAGGGTAAATTGAAATATCTGTATTACTAATATCTAAATTAATTATAGATGTATTTGGTGAAACGGTAATATTTTTTGTTTCTTCAACTCCTGTTCCATCTGTTGAAGCAGCTTTTACTGTAACAGTTCCTGAAGATAATCCTGTAAGAACTCCGTTTTGGTCAATGGTTGCTATATTTTCATTATCAACACTCCATGCAACCAAATCATTTAATGCATAATCAGGGAATACTTCTGCATGCATTTGTAATGTAGAATCAACATATATCTCAGATTCTCCGTTTGCTGAAGTAATTTGAATTGCATTTACTATTTGAGGATAAAGTGTTATATCGTCAACCCAAAGCTGACTTCCTATTTCATAAGAACCTGCCATGATATTGCTTGACGAGATGACTATTAATACCGAATCAGGATCAGATGGATCTGTTGTAATGGATGTCAGATCAAAAACAATTCTTTCAAATGAAGCGGTGGCAGTTAGGTTTTTTATATTAGAATTTTGCGGTGTAGGTATGTCTTGGCTTAAATCTGTATTGCCATTGACTACTCCGAAAAATGCCAGGTCATCGCCAACAGGTGAATACTTACAATATGCAACAACAGAGTCAGGCCATTGATTGGTTATCAGTCCTCCTGAAGGGGCATCTCCAGCAAAAAGACCATTATATAGCATATTGATTACACCAAGCTTATCTATTTGACCCGTTACAGTATCACTGATTAAGCTTACACTGGAAGAACCTGAGTGGGCGTCATTTGATTTAAATACAAATGAAGTATCTCCTTTAAATTCTGTAAAACTATTATGCGAATGCCAATTTAAAGGATTGTTATAAGTATACGTATTCGGAGCAGCCCACCGTTCAAAGCTATTATTGCCAAGCGTATCATCCGGGGTTAGGTTTGCTCCTTTAAAATAGAGGCTGTCAAATTGTATCCATGTGCCAGGAACAGCGCCATCCCAATTCTTTGCTGAACCCAAAACTATTCTTAAGGTGTTTGGTAATTGGCCATTGCTATTTGTATCTATTTTCATGGCAAAGCGCTTATATTCATCAGCGTTGTCATTTTCAGTAAACTCAATAAATCCAAAGCCTTCCCACGAACCGTTTTTAGTAAGATTAACATGGATATCCGCTGTATCATTGGGCATGATATTGCATTTATAAAATCCTATGAGGGAATCCGGATTGCCAGTAAAAGGAATTCCTCCATTCCATATTTCTGGGATACAACCTATATAACCAGGTATTGTATCGTCATCATGATCTATAATAGTTTCTAACCGAATTGCATAATCTCCCGAATAACTATCTGAAGTCTTTTTAACCGGACCTCCACCATAATAAAAAGAATCTGCTTCAAAGTTATTGGAATACCAAAAATCTGAAAGTTCTGGAAGTTGCTCTATAGTTGTTTCCGTCCATTCCTCAAAACCTGTTGGTAATGATTGAGCATTCATTAATTGCATGATCGTAAATAAAATAAGAACTGTTAAAGTAATTTGTTTTTTCATAATTCATTCTTTTAAATTAATTAATAATATAAAGTTAAAAAAAATAGCACATATTGGTTGTGCTGAATTTATTGTATTAGCCTTGTTGGCAACGGACAGCTATAAAACCAGTAGCCGCTGCCACTATCGCCCGATAAAAGTACAA
>CAZJWE010000384.1:0-2098 GCA_964549265.1 uncultured Bacteroidales bacterium
CACTGATTGCAGACGGCAAGGAAGTGGATACGAAGAGGATGATTTTGACGGAGTAAACCAAAATAATATGAAAACTATATTTAAAATTTTAGATTGGTTTTCTTGTGTTTGGGTGGTTATTATTTGTTTGTGGTCAATACAAAAAAAGACGACATTGAACCAATTTTAAAACATAAGATTATGAAACAAGTAGTTTTTTTACTAATGGTAATGTTTTTGACAGGAATTAGCTGTTCTAAAACTGAAAGTGAAGATAACTCACTGATAGAATCTATCAATAAAAAATCAAAAATTGTCTTTTTCACAAATGCACAAGCAATTTTGAATTGTGGTCCATTTGATGTTAATGTCTATTTAGACAGAACATTGGTTGGTTCGATTTCAGAACCTTATATAATTGACAGTACCCCTGATTGTTCTCAAAAATCAAACACCTTATTAATTGAAAAAGATTCTGGAACATATCATTATTCTGCAACAGCAAATTGCAATAATTATGCAGATTGGACTGGAACAATATCAATAAAACCGGATACATGCTACAAAATATTTCTGGACATAGAAAAGACAACAAATCTTGATAATGTAGGAAATGTTTTGTTCTATACTAATGCACAAATGGTTTTAAATTGCGGCGAGTTTGATGTTGATATATACATTGACAGTGTTTTAGTTGGTACACTTACAAGAGCATATCTGCCAGTTGACAGTATTCCTTTATGCAATGAAGTTAGCAATGAAGAAATATTAAAAGTTCAAAAAGAAGAAGGCAGTTATAGTTATTATGCTTTACTAAATTGTTCAGAATATGGCAAATGCAAAGGAGAATTTATTGTTTCCAAAGACAGTTGCATCAGAGTTTTTCTCGATATTAATAAATGTCAAACTTTAAAATAAGCAAAAATGAAAAAGAATTTTCTCATCACCGCCATGTTGATTTTATCATCAACATTTTTATTTGGTCAGATTACTGTAAAATAAGCTGACCAAATAGTTTAAGAGTATTTAAAAAATGAAAAACTCCCAAACGATTATTGGTTATATGCTAATGTTTGTAGCCAATGCATTTAACAACCAAAATATAGGAGGAAATATTATGAAAAAAATGATTAAGATTTTATGTTTTATAATGCTCTCAACTAATATCTTATCACAGGAGAGCGATTTTACTATTGAAAAAGAAATTGATTCTCCAATTGACAGTATTGGAGATATAGCTTGTATGAATGAGTATATATATCTATTAGATGACTCGTCAAAACATATTTTAAAAATTGATGAAAATGGTGCTATTAAAGAAAACTTAAACTTTCATTTAACAAACATAACAGGAATATCTTGCTTTAAAGACACATTATTTTTGTTAGTTAATAAAAATGATACAGTTTCAATAATACATAAAGTAGATATAAATAATTATAAAATAATAGACTCAATATTATTTAAAAAACCTTTAGGATCATCAATATTACTTGAAAGAGGGCCAGATTTTTATTATAGTTGTTTAGCAAAAGGCTCTTATTCTGACCAAATAATTAAGATTGATTCTAAAGGTAATACACACTTTTTTAAGTATCGCATGGGAGGATTCTTAGGTATCTGTATTCAAGATAGTTCTTTATATCAATTAAGCCGTTCAGACGGGTTAATAATAAAATATAACCTGAATGGTAATGAAAGTAACACACATGAAGAATTATCATTGCCTATTAATAATATTTATGGTATTGGCTTAGATTGCTATAACAAGCGATATTATGTATTTAGTAAAGAGGATAAAAAAATAATTAAGCTATCAAGATATTCAACAAGCATTTCTAATAATTTTTCAACAAAAAAATCAAATGTTTTCTTATATCCAAATCCTTCTCTTAATGAGATTAATATAAGTAAAACAGTTAATTATGAAAAATTATCAAAAAATGAATTTGTCGTTAGATATTTTAAATTAGATTTACTTCTACCAGTTAAAATACTTAATTTAATAGATGCTATAGATACGGATACTTATCGTTACTTTTATAGCTCTAAGCGCTCATCACCTCACCCTTATACCGAGCCTCCTATATGTTGAAGAAGTTGAATAAAGTTTCTCCTT
>CAZJWE010000385.1:0-2094 GCA_964549265.1 uncultured Bacteroidales bacterium
AAAACAAGCACATAACAAAATTAAATTGAGCGTTTGTAAATGTTTGTAAATGTTTGTAAGCGTTTACAAATGGATTTTCGGAGCAATAAAAAAAGTAGCATAGTTATTAAACACGTTGTTACTACTTAAAATATAAAACCTTTGGGATGGATGTATTTGGCGAACATGTTAATTGAAGAGAGTGGGCCCGTAGCGGGGACGCTACGGACAACGTGGTGTTGTTTTGAAAAAAAAACATAAGAAATTGCCCGGGATTTAGTTCAACACGGTACCGGGGAATCAGGACGAGCTCAGCGAAGCTAATCCTCGCTGGGTCTTGCAGACCGCTCATATTCCTGTATATTGGCTGTAGTTGTTAGTTCTCAATCTGATTTATATTCATAACATTGTTATATATTTTTTCAAGTAAGAAATAGAAATTATGTGTTGAAATATTATTAATCTGTTCTTCCTTATTTGTTGATTGCGTAATAGATAATATTTTCGTCTTGTAAATCGAACCTAAATTGAAATCATGTGTGTGTTGGAAGTTAAATTTAATATCAAGCCCGAGTTCTGTTATAGTTGTGGATTGGGAGTTCTCAGATACAAAATCCGTTTGCTGAACATTAATAAAAGGGATGAGATATTGAATTAATTCTAATCTGTTTTTTATAACAGATTCGCGAAGGTTTTCTTGGCAATTTTTAAAACAGTGGATTACCTTATAATCATCATTGCCCAGGATTTCTCTAATGGCAAATATTACAAGAATCATTGGGATAGTTTGGCTTTCAAACTTAAAGTTCTGATCTATCTCAAATTTTATCTTATTGGCAAAAGGATTACGCATCAATGGAATATTCTCAAGGTCCCTAATATTTATAGAATTTGATTTTATAAAGTCCGTAAAGAAATATTTTAACACATGAATCAAATCAATAACAAGTTTAAACTTGTTATTGGCTTCATAAAACGGCTTAAATATATCTTCGACAGATTTTAGAATAGAAGGTGTATTATTAAAAATAAAACAAGTTTTACTGTAAAACTTATCGATATAGCCACTAAAGTCAACATCCTGTCCATATTTTGAATAAAATATTTTTCTAATGTTTTCAATATCACAAATTAAAATGACCTTTTTAAAGCCGAATTTATTATTCTCTTCGACTTGTTCATCCGATGAATAATGTGAAGAGAAAATATTAAGAATTCTAAAAATATGCTCAGGTTCAATTCTATCTAAATCATCAATTACAAGAACAGATTCTTTTTCTTTATCCAAAATTCTCGTTTGTAGTTCAAAGATTAGCTTTGTGATAAAATCAGTTTCGTATATTGAACCTTTTTCGTTTTCAATCAAACTAGCAAATCCCTCTACAATATCGATCTCACTTTTATTTATATTATCGACATAATTCTTGTATCCCCTGATAAAAGTCACCAATTTTTTGATTACGGGTGTAGTTTTTCCAAGTTTGGGAATTAATGAGATTAAATCAAGGACTAGGTCTGAAGAATTGTTAAGTAAATAAAACTGCATTGATAGAAATTCACTGAAATCCTCATTTTGAGAATTAATAATTTCTTTACCAATAAATTCTAGGAGGATGTCATATTTAATTAGTTCGAAAATGTCTTCGTTTTTCGCTACCTGGTAATTTACTGGTGATAAATAGGTGTAATCATACTCCTTCTGGTTTTTAAAAAATTCTTTAATAAAATATGTTTTTCCTGTCCCAAATTTGCCCGATATAACTATCCTCTTATTTTCTTCTAATTGAAGATGTTCAATAAATTTTTCATGAATTTTCTCAGTATTTATGATAAAGTGGTTCATTTGTTTAGATGTATGTTACAATTACAGCCAAACAATTCCACAGCGCCAATTGTCGTTATAGGCAATATTTGGGTATAAAAAAACATAATATATTTTTTGGTTTATGCAAATATATAAAAAACAAGCACATAACAAAATTAAATTGAGCGTTTGTAAATGTTTATAAACGTTTGTAAATGTTTGTAAGCGTTTACAAATGGATTTTCGGAGCAATGGAAAAAAGTAGCATAGTTATTAAACACGTTGTTACTACTTTAAATATAAAACCTTTG
>CAZJWE010000386.1:0-2082 GCA_964549265.1 uncultured Bacteroidales bacterium
AAGCGATCTCACGAATACCGTATAAAATATTTTATTATATGAGTAAACTTTGCTCCTATTCCCACAAGTGTCCTGCGGAACTCTTGCGGGGGCGGGGGCTAATTATTATCTTTTACATAAAATTCGTGATAGAATATAAAATCTTTTTCTAAAGATTCATCACTTATTGAATTTAAGGTATCCAATTGAAAATATAAAATACCAGTTAACAAATTATAACCCTTAGTACTAGGACGAAAAGCATACTTCATATGATTACTTTTCGTATGCAACTTATTTATTTCTGATGTATCAATAAATTCAAAATTTTTATTAATATCGCCTAAAAATAATTCCATATTTATTCTTTCTCCAAAGGAATATCCTTCAATATTAAGAATATATTTCTCACCAAGATTGATAGTATCCTTTGCTATAACAGAATAATAGATACTCAAATCATCTTCAACTTTCCCTTTGTAATCTTTAATAAGTCTGCCGTAAACTTCACAATCTTTGCCTTTAGGACAAATTGAATACTTATTTAGTATTTTGTTTTTATAGTAAATTGATTTTCTCTTAATTAACAAATCACCAGATAAATAAAAATTTTCCTCGATTAAATCACCTTTTTTCGAAAACAATTTCTCCACCCCATGTTTTTCATTATTTTTAAAATTTGTTATACTCTTTATTTGTCCATTTAAATAATATACAATATAGTCACCCTCTCTTTGACCTTCCCTGAAGTGTGTAGTGCTTTGTATCTTTCCATTTTTATAGTATTTGAATGCATGAAAAGAATGTGGATTTATTTTACATTGTTTATTATCATAAACAATTTTCTCTTTAAGCTCGCCAGTTTCATAATATGTTTTTTTTACATATTCTTTTTGGCAACCTATAATCATTAAAAATAATATAAAAAAATAAAATACTTTTTTCATTTTTTCTTTTTACTTGTATATTTCTTGTAAAACCATCTCTTTTTAATACTTGTATCAAGTTCTAGAGTATCACCTTTTCTATAAAAATCTCCGCCTTCTAACTTCGTGCTATCTTTCAGATTTTCAGGAATCCATAAAAGAGGCTTCCCATGCACCTGCCTATTTTGCTCCTCAACGTTCTCCTTTACATCATTTGCCGTAGTTGCTTCTTCAATGTCTTTTTCAACATAATTATCTCTTTCATGTGTTTCCGGGAACGTGAACCAGTTAAATATTTTTCCTACCCATTGAAAGGTTTTATTAGGATTGGCCCCGTAATAAGAGATAGCATATACCCATTCAGCATCTGCAGTATGCACAGATTCCTCATCTTGGGCCTTAACACCGGCTCCGTCGCCAGTTGCATCCGGGCTGGTAAAATGGATTCCACTTTTCTGCTTCCATAATTTTTTTGCATTAGGAGCTCCAAGACACTGAGTACTCATCCACATATTTGTTTGATAATTTACCTGTTCATTTTGTTCCGGAGCAGAATTCTCAAAATCCTCTTGTGCCTGCTGATTTCTTATTTGATTTGCTGCTTGATTTTCAGGATTAAAAGTATTTACATAAATGTTTGTTCTGCTCGGTGCAGAACTGGTAGTTCCCGCTGACCTTGAACCAGTAACAGTTATTTCTTCAATTTGTATTGGATTTTCATTTGTTCCTCTTCCACTTTCAAATCCAGGTTCACTACTACCTCCTTCACTCTCCGCTCCCCACGGATCCACCAGCGCTACCGGGTTGTTATCCATACTACAATACGGGCTTTGCCATGGCTGGCTTACCACATCCGGGGTAAACCACCGGCCAAGGCGGCTGTCTAAGGTTCTAAAGAAGGTGGTGTATACATTGCCGCCGGCGCTGTTGTATTCTGGCGCCTGTTCGCTGCCCTGGTAGGCGTAGCGGTAGGTTTGGGCGGTGAAGGTGCGGCCGGGCATTTCCATGCCGTAAGGGTAATAATCTAAGCCTTGAAAAAAGCACCCGTTTGTTTTTCCAGGGCTCTTTTCAGAACCGGTTTCCAGTGTTCTAAAGGCTTCCGGCAGGCCGGTTGTATTTTGTTGGTATGTCGCTGTTAATTCGTTCATTGTAACAAATATAATGTTTTTTATTTCAG
>CAZJWE010000387.1:0-2081 GCA_964549265.1 uncultured Bacteroidales bacterium
CAGTATTTTAGGTCCTGTAAAAATATTTAACCACTAAAATAAGGGTAGTACCAAAGTAAAAAACAATTTACCAAATAAAGAAGATAAACTGGTTATAGCGTATTAACAGCCTTTTCTAATTGCCCCAATGCTTTTTCCAGTTGTTTAGCCGGACACCCGATATTCATTCGTTGGAACCCTGCGCCGCCGGGGCCAAACAAAATGCCATCGCTAAGCCCTAAACCGGCCTTGTGGATCATGAAATCTTTTAATGCTTTATTATTCAATTGAAGCGGCTTGCAATCGAGCCAGACAAGGTATGTTGCTTCGGGGTTTATTATTTTGATAGACGGAATACGGGATTGAAAAAACTCCTGCATGTATTTCAAATTGTTGTTCAAATACTTCATAAGCTGGTCAACCCATTCGCTGCCATATGTATATGCAGCTTCAAGCACTACATTGCCAAAAATATTACCATTATTCAAATGCATTTGGTATAAAGCACCTTTAAATTGTTCCCTTAATTTTGTGTTTTGGGTAATGGCAATGGATGTTGAAAGGCCTGCTAGGTTAAATGTTTTGCTGGGAGCCATGAATGTGACGGTATTGTTGGCGATTTCTTTTGATAAAGAGGCTATGGGAATGTGCTTGTACCCTGGGAAAATTAAATCGGAATGAATTTCATCCGAGATGATCAGGATATCGTGTTGCAAACAAATATCGGCCAGTTCTTTCAGTTCTTCCTTTGTCCATACCATCCCACCCGGATTATGTGGATTGCATAAGAAGATCATTTTTGTCCGTTGGTCAATTTGTTTTTTCAACCCTTCCAGGTCCAT
This sequence comes from uncultured Bacteroidales bacterium, assembly GCA_964549265.1. GTDB lineage: Bacteria > Bacteroidota > Bacteroidia > Bacteroidales > JBBRXJ01 > CAYMKE01. The sequence goes on from CAZJWE010000387.1 coordinate 822, forward strand.
GTAATACCTGCCGTCTTTTAGTTGAAGCTCATTATAAATTATATTCCTGCTCTGGTTTTTAATGGCAGAAAAGAAGGGAAAATATACCGGGGGCTGTACAATAACACCATCACCTGGTGAAGTGTATATCTCAACAGCTAGGTTGAGTGCTGGCACGACACCCGGACTGAAAACAATATCTTCCTCAGCAATTGTCCATTGATGTCTTTGGTGCATCCATGAAACAGCAGATTCATAAAAACCGGGCGGACGAAATGAGTACCCGTATATTGGATGGTCGAGCCTCTTTTTTAGGGCATTGGTGATAAAATCCGGCACTTTAAAGTCCATATCTGCCACCCACATTGGGATGACATCGGAAGTGCCAAATAGTTTATCCCGCATATCATATTTCATGCAGGAAGTGTGGTTCCGGTCTATGAATTCATCAAAGTTGTACTCCATAAGAAAACGAAAAGTTTTTATTTCAGATAATCCCAATGAACCAATTCATCAAGCGGTTTACGTTTATTGTGGCGTTCTGTAGCCGGCTGGTCATCAGGATATCCAAGCGGCAACATAGCTATAGGTTCCAGTCCTTCCGGCAATTCAAACATTTCACTGCATTTCATGGCATCAAACTTACATATCCAGCATGTTGCCAGTCCGGTGTCTGTAGCAGCCAGTGTCATGTGATCAATGGCAATGGCTGCATCAATATCGGCATGTCCTTTGCCGTCGCCCCGTCGCCATGCCTGACGGTGGTCGCCACAAATAATAATGATGACAGGAGCCGTTTTGATCCACGAACGGCCATAGCAGCTTTGTGCTTTTGCCAGTTGCGCCTGATCGCTGACCACAATGAATTGGAGAGGTTGTAAATTTTTAGCTGAAGGAGCTGCTTGTGCTGCTTCCAACACATAATTGATCTTTTCTTTTTCGACCGGTTTGTCCTGGTATTTTCTTGATGAATACCGTTTTTTTGCCAAATCTAAAAATGCCATAATGCTGTTTTTTAAAATTGATAATAGTGCAAAGCTAATAAATCCAAATGGTTAATTTGAAATCAACCGGATAATTTTACTGCTGCTAAACCTACAGTGCCAAATCCGGAGTGATGCGTTGGTTCGGTGTTGGAAGAAAAATGTTTGCTATGAAAAGTAGTATAATAAATGGTTCCACTGCATATTTAGTGGAAGCCATATCTTGAGTATTCAGAATTTAGAATTCAGAATTTAGAATCGCTTCATAATAGGCTTCAATTAGTTTACTCACTTATTT
>CAZJWE010000388.1:0-2057 GCA_964549265.1 uncultured Bacteroidales bacterium
GAATGATTGGTTTTCTGAAAATTTATTTGCATTTTTGACATTTTTTCAGACCTTTTAAACAGGTGTGTGTACACGCTCATGCTGGGCACACACAATATATATACAAAATAGGCGTGAAAGTAGTAAATTCGAGGGTTGTAGCCCGCTTCAACCTCACAACGGTTTGATAGGTTTGAAGTCCGCAATCGCCTACTTTGCATATACTCAACGTTGCCAACAAGCTTAATAAGCATTACATCTATGATTGAAGAATATTTGTTTTCTATCAGACAATTCAATTATGACTGAATAAAATACATTTATCAACAAAACATTCAATTATGTTTGAAGAATTTTATATATTTGTATGAAGTTTAAAATATAGATGAAATGACTGAATACATCGAAAGACCACTTTATATTGATAGATTAAAACCATTTATTGGTAAATCATTGATAAAGGTATTAATTGGTCAACGCAGAGTTGGGAAAAGCTACCTATTAATGCAAGTGAGAGACCTAATTAAAAAACAGAGTCGTGATACTCAGATAATTTATATAAATAAAGAGCAACATGAGTTCTCAAAAATAAAAAATTCAGATGACCTGTTTCTCTATTTGAAAGAAAATATAAAGGAAAACGGCAAAGTAGCACTTTTTATTGATGAAATACAAGATATTGAATCATTTGAGATCACATTAAGAGACCTTGTTACCAGAGGAAATTACGATATCTATTGCACAGGAAGCAATGCTAATTTACTTTCAGGCGAGCTTGCTACTTTTTTAAGTGGTAGATATATTGAAATTAAAGTATTTGGTCTAAGCTATACCGAGTTTTTAGTATTTTATAATTTGAAGGATTCTATAGCCACATTTCAAAGCTATCTTAAATTTGGCGGATTACCATATCTAATTAATCTGAATACTGAAATACAAGTTGCATATGAGTATTTAACAAGTATTTATAATACTATACTGCTCAAAGATGTTGTTACCCGTTTTAAGGTTAGAAATGTAAAGTTCCTTGAAAATTTGATTGCTTTTTTAGCAGACAATATCGGCAGTATAGTTTCCTCAAAGAAAATTAGTGAATATCTAAAATCACAAAAAATAAATATTTCAACCCAGGTTGTAATAGACTATCTTGGCTATCTTGAAACATCATTTTTGATTTTTAAAGTAAAGCGAACAGGAATCGAGGGTAAAAAAGTATTTGAAATAGGAGAAAAGTACTTTTTTGAAGATATTGGTATTCGTAATGCAATTGTTGGTTATAAAACAAGTGACATTCATAAAATATTGGAAAACGTTGTTTATCTGCACTTGCGAATGGCAGGATATTCGGTAACTGTTGGGCAAGAGGGGAAAAAAGAAATTGATTTTATCGCACAAAAGTCTGGAGAAAAGATTTATGTTCAAGTTGCTTACATGTTAACAAATGAAGGAACTATAAATCGAGAATATGGAAATTTACTTGAAATATCGGATAACTTTCCAAAATATGTTGTGACAATGGATGAATTGACTGAAATATCAACATATAAGGGAATTAATCGAATGCATGTTAAAGACTTTTGTTTAAAAATGGTATGAAAGCTGACAATTAAGCCAGTTGGCAATCGAGTAGGCGGCTGACTCCGAAAGCTCGGAGCCAGTGCACCTTCACCCCGTGAAATAATTTTTGCAAAGCAAAAATTGTTTACCCCAAAGATGTAAATTCAACGGGGTTAAATTCGGCAATTCGTTCACTAAAGGATACTTGTGAGGCCTCTCTGCTTTTCAGAGCTCGTTGCTGTCAGTGTGTAGATTGTTAATTCAACGAACTAAAATTTATTTGCATTTTTGACATTTTTTCAGACCTTTCAAACAGGTGTGTGTACACGCTCATGATGGGCACACACAGGCGGTATATTTTATTGCCGAGATAGTGCGGTTTTCAGCGTTTCTGCATCTAATAAACTTCGTGTAACTTGACAGGAATATGCTTCGAAATCGGCAACAAAAACATACCGCAAAACCGTTAATGCTTTATAGTTATCTGCCGATAAAACAATTTTTTTGTATTTTTGTAGTAT
>CAZJWE010000389.1:0-2042 GCA_964549265.1 uncultured Bacteroidales bacterium
AGCAATTTTGGGGCAAGCGTAACGAAGTTAGCGGACATGATGGAACAAACACTATTTAGTATTCAATAAACAATTCCTTATCATTCCCCCCAGAAGACCATTCTACTAAATATCCATCAGCATTACACGAATGAATTGTTTTTCTGTCTTCGTTTAAACCAAAAGTTACATAAATAGGTTCCGAAATACCTGTGATTTCCCACTTGCCTGAAACCGGAAGTGTTTTGTCATTGCATTGTTGAAACGTTGAGATCAAAGGAATGGCTAAAAAATATTTTTCATTATAACGTGTCTCACCAATAATAGCAATGTTTTGAATAGTATTGATCATCGTATCGCCCCGGAAAAATGTATTTTCATTTTCTATCGTTACATTATAATGAACGTTTCTGTGCAGTGAACGGATGTTATTAACGCCCATATAACCATCAGAATATATTTTGTATGAGTGTGTGTGCAATGTTGTTTGAGACATAGTATAGTGACCTTCTAAATAATAGGTGTTGGAATTACCGGAATTGTTGTATTGAAACCCATTAATGTCAATATGATATTGGGTTTTCATATTGATTGTATCCATGGAAACAGAGATCATAGCATTAATAGTTCCATTATTTTGACGGTAATTATTGTATTGAAATGTGAACCATTGTTTGTGAAACGGTTCCACCCAAAAAAGGAGGCCATTATCTATTGTATATTGGTTAAGTTGTTGCTGTGAAAGGCTGTCCGCATACTCATCAATAAGTAAAACATGCTGAAAGACCAAGTATTCTAATGATTGGAATATATATTCATCCGAAACAATGGTCGTTTTTTTGATAACATTTTCATTATTAAATTTTTCAGGAATATCATCAGGATTCTCACAAGTTATCAAAATACAAACAAAAAACACAAATATCGGGATAATGAACATTCTGTTAAGAGGATTCATGAAAACTGGTTATTGTTTTATATGTTTACCTTCACCTGTAATTATATAGTGGTTTCTGTCAGCATTTTTGATTCTCAGATTCATGGCAGCAGATAAAACAGAAAACACATCTTGAAGTTCGGGATTGATAAATTTTCCGGTGAAATTATATGTTAATAATTCAGGATTTTCAACATCAATACGAATGTCAAAATAATCTTCCAATACTTCTACAATATACTTTAATTGATTATCAAATACCAGCGTATCTGTTTTCCATGCCAGATAATTTTGATCATTGATTTTTGTCTTTTCAACAGGTTCACCGTTCTTTAAAATGCCTTTATCTCCGGGCTTTAAAATAACATTTGATTTTTTATGTTTAGATGTGTACAGAACCGTCCCGCTATTCACATACACTGCTTCTGTTTTCCCTGTTTCTGCTTTTATTAAAAATGAAGTTCCCAAAACCTTTACTTTTCCTGCCGGGGTGTTGACAATAAATGAAGATAAATCGTCTGTTTTGTTGACAACAAAATAAGCCTCCCCAATTAGTTCGAGCTCTCTTGCTTGTTCAAAATCACTTTTGTAAAATAATTGCGTGTTATTATTCATCCATATTTTACTACTGTCTGGCAAAACGAGCAACTTTTTTTCATCCGTTGTCGAAACAATAAGCTTTTTTTCCTGATTTTTATGTAAAAACAACAATCCAATACCAAAAACTATGATTATCATTGCAGCAATTTTCATGATAATATTAAAAACAGGCCTTTTGTGAAGAGGGCGAATACAAGTTGTTTTATCTTCAATATTCCTTTTTTCTTTAAACGAATTCCATGACGAATGAACATTGGGTTCATCAAATGAATACAAGTCATTGGTTAATTCATACAACTCCTTATATGCATCAAATTGCTCTTTATTTTGATTGCTTTCCCTGATCCATTCAAACAAGTGTTCTTTGTCTTCATGGCTTATAGTGCCCTGAAAATATTGATAGATTAATGCTCTATAATTGATTTGGTCATTCATTGATTTATGAATTTATATTATCTATATATATTAAGACATATTTTAAAACATGATTCCTTACTAAAAATATTGTTTTTTAAGAAAATTTATT
>CAZJWE010000390.1:0-2017 GCA_964549265.1 uncultured Bacteroidales bacterium
CAAATTGTAATTTCTCACTTTTGGAAACATCTACCTTTACTTGCTTATTAGCACCGATTCCACCAAGCGGTCCAACATAGCTGATGTAAAAGTTTATTCCTCTCTGTCCGTCCGGCAGGCGGGCGTCTTCATGTTCATTATCATCAACTATTTCTAATGGTATATTTGTTTCTTCTTTTACATATTCAAAAACTTCGCGGAAATAACCAAATATTTGTTGATTTGAAATATTGTCATCAAGCAAAGTGAAATCAAGGTCTTCTGAAAACCGATAATCTTCAAAATAAGTTTTCTTTAATACAGTTCCTCCTTTAAATACAATTATTTTAGAAAGTGCTTTGTGCATAGCTATTCCCTGCAAAATCCAAGACAAAACATAATCTTTTTCAATCTGCTGGTCTCGCACACCTTCTGTTCGGGCTTTTTTCTGTATTTCTCCAGGTTTTATCACGTGTAGAGAGCTTTTTTAATCGTTTCTTTTTCAATATTTTGTTGGATACTCCATTTCGTTCTAATTTTTCCTGATTTAGGTAATTCAGTATCCAGAAGCACAACAGATTTTGTCCTTAATTTTTGTAACTTTTCAATTATATCTGTTTTTATATCTAATAATTCCAGTAAAAAACCAAGACGCTTAATAACTGCCTGTGAATCGAATTTTATAGCATACTCCAATAAATTATCATATTTGATTTCTTTGCGGGAAACATAAATTGCTCGTGCAATTTCAACTATTCCGCCAGAGTAATCAGGTTTAAATAAACAATCAATAATTGTTTTTTCAAGGTCAGAACAAAGCACTTTGTTGTAGTTGTCAATCCAAATTTTTTTAGCTCCAAAAAAATGTTGCTCATTATGATAAATAAACTGAAAAGATACATCTTTAACGCTAATTTCTGCCGGACGAATTTGTTTTGAAACAACAATTTGCTCTTTTAATGAAGGTTGAGTAATTAAATTATGAATTTGTAATGCTGAATAATACCCAATGTAATATTTAGCATCATTTACTAAGTGTTCAGCAAGCAAATGCCAGTCAGGCATAAATGTTTCAGGGTCTTGTTCGTATGGTATTATATGATACAAGCCTCTTTTAACTCGCATTAGAAGTCCTCTGCGTGTCATATCACTAAGGAGTTCTCTCAATGCACTATCTTTAGAGTTTGGCAAAGCCTCTTTTGCTTGTTCATAGTCAAAACAACGCCTATCCTGCTCATTAAAATAAGTCAGAATTTTGTTTGATTGTTTTGATATAAACTTATTTTTCATAATTCATTTGTCAGATTAGAACTGGCATCAAAGATATAAATTATATTTTTTTTAACACCCTTAAATTCAAAAAAAGTACCAATCTTATCATATATATCAGGTTAATCCTGCTATTATGACTATATTTCATACTTTAACAACGCATTGAAAAAACAACTCTTTCCGCAAAATTCGGTTTGCGGGCTTGGTTTCCGCGCGTTTTGCGGAATGTGTTGTTTCTGCGGGGTCTTTTCTCAATTTTTCATCACCTTTTCATTTATAGCAGTGTCTCTTTAGCATGAAACCTAACACGTCCACAACGACATGTTGTTTATGCCTATTATATAAACATTGCTTCACGTTCATAACTCATTGATATAAAGATCATATAGCAAATTCTTCTATAGTTCGTTATCTGTTTATTTTAAAAATTTGAACTATTCAAATATAAAAAATTTATTTCATTACAACACACTTGCGTTTAGAAGTTTGTGGGGTTTATCACAAGATGCTATAAATAAACTGCTTACAGCTGAATTTCCGGGAGCAATAGAAAAATGCGGCCATGTTCTTCGCCTCGAAAAACAGTTTTTCCGGTACCCTGGACATGTAAATTTTATATTATTTAATTGTCTGAACCTTGATTTGCAGGATTGTTTGATTTCTTGATTTTGTTTTTTCTTGTCTTCTAAATTCTGTCTTCTGAATACTATCAAACGTTTTATGCTCAACTAAATCCTATGATTCAGTTAAGGGGACTTCTAATAAT
>CAZJWE010000391.1:0-2012 GCA_964549265.1 uncultured Bacteroidales bacterium
TGGGGTTGGTTTGACCTCTTTGTTTGTTGGATTTGAAGATTAACAACAAAAAAAAAATCAGGCAATTCAAATGTTATTTTTTATGGAGTATATTGCAGATAATGAGGGCCCATAAATTTAATGCCATATTTATTTCATATGAGCTTATAATTTATGGCAGGAAATTTGTTTTTTAAAATCATAAAATTAAAAAAAATGCAAGGTGTATTATTTGATATGGATGGAGTATTGGTAGATTCTGAAAAATATATTTGTGAAGCTGCCATGCAGATGTTTAAAGAAAAGGGGTTGATTGTCAACCCCGAAGATTTTAAGCCATTTGTAGGCAAAGGAGAAAATAAATACATTGGGGGGGTAGCGGAAAAATATAATTTTGAAGTTGATACAGAAGAAGTTAAAGCTCGAACGTATGAACTTTATGAGCATATCTCAAAAGATAAGCTTAACCCTTTACCCGGTGTATATGAATTTATTAAGACGTGTAGAAAAAAGAACCTCAGCATAGCTGTGGCTACCAGTGCTGATGAAATAAAGATGAATATTAATTTGCGTGCTATAGGCCTTAGTAATTCATTTGATGCAACAATCAACGGGTTAGAAATAGAACATAAAAAACCTCATCCTGATATTTATCTGCACGCTGCAAAATTATTAAATGCAGCCCCTTCTGAATGTCTGGTTGTAGAAGATGCAGTGAGCGGAGTGAAAGCCGGGAAAAGAGCCGGTGCCAAAGTATTGGCATTATTAACATCTTTCTCTAAAGAAGAACTTAGTGATGCTGATTGGATTTGCGATGACTTGTCCAATGCACCTGATGCAGCACTTAATTGGTAAAACATGGTGAAATCTTAAATATTATAAATATGGAAATAAGACAACTCGGAAATTCAGGAATAAATGCGACTGTAGTAACACTGGGCACCTGGGCCATTGGCGGTTGGGCCTGGGGTGGAACAGATAGAAATAAAGCCATACAGGCTATTCAGGAATCAATAGACCAGGGTATTACGTCAATAGATACAGCTCCGGTGTATGGGTTCGGAACCAGCGAAACCATTGTAGGAGAAGCCATCGAAGGACATCATGACAAGGTGCAGATTTTTACAAAATACGGACTGCGATGGGATCAACAAAAAGGACAATTTTATTTTAATACAAAAGATACAGATGGAAAGCCCATTGACATATATAAATATGCAGCCAAAGAAAGTGTGATCCATGAATGCGAACAAAGCCTGAAACGACTTAAGATAGACAAAATTGACCTGTACCAAATCCATTGGCCCGACGAAACAACCCCAATAGACGAAACAATGGAAGCTGTTGAAAAATTAATTGACCAGGGCAAAATTGTAGCTGCCGGTGTGTGTAATTACAATGTTGATCAGATGAAAACAGCTGAAAAGGTTGTAGGTTTAGCAAGCAATCAGGTGCCGTATAGTATGATAAACAGAGGCATCGAAGATGATGTGACCCCGTTTTGCATGAAAAATAACAAAGCCATTTTGGCTTATAGTCCTTTACAACGGGGACTTTTAACAGGTAAAATAACAGAAGATCATACATTTAATAAAGGAGATAACCGGGCAACAAACCCCTTCTTTAAAAAAGAAAATATAAAAAAAGTCAATGACTTTTTAAACAATATCAAACCAGTTGCAGAAGGGCATAATATCACATTACCCCAGCTCGTCATTGCATGGACAAAACAACAACCCGGGATAACAGTCGCATTGGTTGGAGCTCGTGACCCTAAACAAGCCAAAGAAAATGCTGCTGCTGCAAATATCTCCCTTACAGACGAAGAAATGAAAACCATCAATAATCATCTTAAAAAAATTGACCTAGATCTTTAAACATTTTATATTTTTGGCAATTATTCAGTGTCTGTCTATAAACTCAAGTGTTTGGGACATCATGTTCGATAACGAGGCTTGCGCAGCCCCCAAAAGCGTAGTTTACTGATGTAAATGAGCAATTTTGGGGCAAGCGTAACGAAGTTAGCGGACATG
>CAZJWE010000392.1:0-1986 GCA_964549265.1 uncultured Bacteroidales bacterium
GGTTTTGCCCCCACGAATGCAATATAGCGACAGCACCGGTTTCAGTCCCGTAATGCGTGTATCCAAAACTGTGTAATGTAGTATATCCTGTTTTTAAAATCAGAAAAAAAGATTCATTTTAGTACTGTTTTTAAATTATATTTATACATTTGAAAATAAACAACCATAAAAATTTTTTATAAAGAACTTTAAAAAAACAATTATGAAGACCATAAACAAATACCGAACCAGATATATATAAAAAATGCTATATATTCTGTATGTCAGTAATTTATGAATGCAAACCAATGTTGATATAATAGTCATAAACTCTGTATTCTTATTTGCTAAAAACTTTGCACTTGTAATTGCTGTTTAGAAATAATACTCTAAATTTTTAAATAATATATTTATGAAATTTGAAAGACATCACTATTTCTATTTTTTTGTTGTATTTCTGTTCCTTGGAATTACTTCTATTGAATTATTTTCTGACGGAATGTTTATGGATGGATTATTATATGCTGACATTTCTCGTAATATGGCAGAGGGATTAGGAACTTTCTGGAAACCACATTTAAGTAATACTTTATTTTCTGAATTTTATGAACATCCGCCATTAGCTTTAGGTTTGCAAAGTATATGGTTTAGAGTTTTTGGGGACTCTATATATGTCGAACGATTTTATTCTTTGTTTACTTTTATAATTGTTGGTTACTTAGTTGTTTTAATTTGGAAAAAATTAACAAATAACAAAAAAAGTGGTTGGATGCCGCTGTTCTTTTGGATTATTATAAGTGGTGTAACTTGGTCAGCAGCAAATAATATGATAGAAAATACCATGAGTGTATTTGTATGTTTATCAGTATTGTTTTATCTTAACAGTATTGATAATAGACGTTTACTTTGGATTGTTCTTTCAGGTCTTTCACTTTCACTAGGAATTTTAACGAAAGGATTTTTCTGTTTATACATTTGGAGTGTTCCTTTTTTTATTTGGCTTTTCAAGCGCAATAGAAATTTTAAGCAAACGGCAACAGATACTTTTATTCTTATTTCAATTACTATTTTGCCGATTGTATTACTTTATTTTTTTGTTCCAGCAGCACAAAACAATATGCTAAATTATTTTAATAAGCAGGTTTTAGATGGCATTAGCAGTGTTCAAACAGTCAATACTCGTTTTGCAATTGTTAGAATGTTTTTTGAAAGAACCATTTTACCTTTGACTATAGGAAGTATTGTTATTATTGTCGCATTAAAACAGAAAATTAAGAAAAAATTATTTACAAAAAATTTAAAAGAAGCCTTAATATTTCTATTAGTTGTTCTTTCTGGTATTTTACCAATAATGATAAGTATGAAACAAAGAGGTTTTTATATTCTTACTGTTTATCCTCTTTTTGCTATAGGATTAGCCTATTACCTTTACCCAATCTTAAATCCGGCCATTGCGAAAATAAAATCAAAATCAAAGGGATTTAAAGTTTTTAAAATTCTAACACTTGGAATTGTTACAATAAGCATACTATTATCATTTTCACAAATAAATAGAATTGGACGAAACAAAACAATGATTAAAGATACTAAAGTAGTAATTGGTATTATTGGAGAAAATAAAATTATCAATATCTGTCCAAATATGTATTCAGAATGGAGCCTACATGGATATTTCTCTAGATATGGAAATGTAAGCTTAGATACAAACCAAAAAAACATTTGTAAATATTATTTAACGACTAGCGATTGTAGTGAGGATTATTTGGATAAAAGATATAAATTAGTGCCTGTTGAAACAGAAAAATATAAGCTTTATATGGTAAATAATGAATAACCAGTACACCATATACAGGAATCTGAGCGGCCTGCAAGGCCTGTCGAAGATTCGCTTCGCTGAACTCGTCCTGCGTCCCCGGTTCCGTGTTGGACTAAATCCCGGGCAATTTCTTATGTTTTTTTTCAAAACAACACCACGTTGTCCGTAGCGTCCCCGCTACGGGCCCACTC
>CAZJWE010000393.1:0-1968 GCA_964549265.1 uncultured Bacteroidales bacterium
TTAAAGGTTGCGCTTGATAGACCGCACAATAAGCATTTAACCTTCCTGAGCCTAATATACAGGAATCTGAGCGGTCTGCAAGACCCAGCGAGGATTCCTGTATATTATAGTCTGTGCATTATTTTATCTCTAACCCTCCACCTACTTTAGTTTCAAAGTTTTTCTCAATGATTATCTCCACTTCTGGTTCAAAAGTTACATTTCCACTGTTTAAAATTGAAAAATCTCTAACTGTTATATTTTCAACCCAATATTCATATGTATTTGATAAATCTACATCCTCTAAAACTAAATATTCATCAATAAATATTTTATTAGCTAATGAACCATTATCTCCAATTTGTGGGTCTGAATCCATAATACTACTCGAATTAGCCTCATCGTATAAATCTTGCATACTTATAACTTCATCGTTATTGTGGTCACCATTATATGAATTACCAAGTGGGTCGGATCCTGAAAGTGAACTTGTTACAACCCAGTTAAGTTCTGCGTGTACATCATCATCAGTAGAACAAGAACATGTGCCATCACTACCGCAATACGGACAATATGGATATGAGGGTTTATCATAATCTGAACTTGTAATAATAGTAGTTTTTGAATTATTGAAATTCTCACTACCTTTTGCTAAACAGCCGGAATGACAAGTCATCCAAATAATTTTTCGTCTTGTATAATTATTTATTTTGTCAAATGCATTTATTATGTCAGTATCTTCAATATTTGGAGTTCTGTTTTGCCAATTAGCATAATAATCATCTGTATTACTACCCGGGAAACCATGACCAACAACCCATCTAATATGCAAATTATCATTATTGCTAATTTTAGGGGAAATATAATTTTTTATAGTGTCTCTAATAGTTGACCATTTGTTATCAAAATCTACAACAGAACTCCATCCGTAATGTGATGGTTTGTATTTATTATAACTACTACCTGTCCAATCACTTCCATCACCATAAAAAACAAATACATTATCATGAGTATAATTTTGATTATTAATCAAATCTTCATATGCTAAAATTAAGTCATACCAAAATTCTGAATTATTGAATAAGTCATCAGTTGTAGCTTTACCCGCAGATACTAAAATTGCATAATTTTCTGAAAACGCCATTGTATTTACCATACATGAAAATACTATTATAAAAGATATTTTTTTAATCATAATAAAACCCTCCATAATATTTTAATTTTTTGAAATTTGAAATTTTATTATTTGTTTACTAGTAGTATTGTAGGTAAACAAGATACCATTACTAATAGCTAAGCCACAAACATTTTTAACTGGTAGTTTACCAACCTGAATCCATTTTTTAGTATTTACATTATACTTTATGAGTGTCCCTTGGCGAGCTAAATACCATAAATATTTATCATTATAACACATTCCTCCTGGCTTACCTTGCAAAAAAGCAAAAACAGTATCTTTGTTAGCTTTGTCAATTGTAACAATACGATTTGAATAGCTCATTCCTTTGTTGTCTAAGAAGCATGTAAAGAATAGTGAATCATTAGATGCAAGCAATTTTGTATGGAAATTTTTTGGCAATCTATATTTTTTAACCAGATTATCACCTTTATTAAATATATTGCCTTTATTATCAATATAATAAATTTCATTATTCATATTAGTTAATCCTGTAGAATTTGATTTGCTCTTTGATATGTTAGAATTTAGTATTTTTTTTGTTGCCGTATCGAACTGTTTAATTTCATTTTTGTTTGATACCATTAATAATCTATTATTATTTATGGTTAAATCCTTAACCTCTTGCAAATTTATATGCCATTTTTCAATTATTTTTATACTATTTTGTGCTTTGGCACTAATAACATAAATGCTTAATAGTAAAATAAGCATTAAATTTTGGAAAACCCTGATTTTTTCATTTTTTAATTTCATAATAATAAGTTTTTTAAATTAATAAATGATAAATTTTTTAGATATTATTGTTTCAT
>CAZJWE010000394.1:0-1917 GCA_964549265.1 uncultured Bacteroidales bacterium
TTGGGTGAGGAGCTGTGGAGGATGAAGTTGTTGGAAACCAGGGCTCCCTTTAGGGGCCGGGGCAAAACCTGGTTTTCAACAACTTCATCCGGAATTAAAGTTTAATATCGGGTAAAAAGAAAACAATGCCGTATTCTACTGAGCGATTAATTTTGTTTTTTGAACTTTGGGTTTTTGGTATTGGGGGTAAATAAAACATCAATATTTTTCCATAATCATCTGATAATCTTCTTTGTGCTGATTAAACCAATCCCTGGAAATTTTCAGTGCTTCCTTATAGTTTTTAGTAACAATTTCCCCTCCCGGATCGGTCTGTAAAGGAAAATTTTTTATCACCGGAGCTAAATATTCCATGATCCTGTATCCACATCGAATTTTACCCGCTGATTCGGGATTCGCTGAATAACAATTTTTTTCGTCGCTCATTAAAAGTGTTATCAGGTAATCAATGATTTGTTTTTGGCGGGTATATATAAGATCGGGTACAATTTCATAAATTAGGTCATCATTCACAGGCATTTGTTTGACGGTTGAAAGGCAAAAATTAATGGCATCTGCATCACCCATACGTGCAAGTGCCAGATTAATGGCCCACCGTTCTGAGTTTCCTGAATATTCCTGGTTTAAAAGCATAGTTTTTAAATAATCTTTTTGTTCCTGAAGATTTAAAAAACCTGTTATTTTAATTAACTTTTTATAATGAGGCATTTCCTGCCTTAATAAATCTGCAATGCGTTTCCTGGCTTCTTCCGTAAAATCAGTATTACGGAATTCTTTTAAATAATCCAAAACTGACCCGGCAATTCCTGTATTTTCATCATTCAGCCCATCTGTTAATTGGATGATGGATTGTTGTGCACTTTGTTTATTTTCGATACCTGTCCTGTATGTAAGATAATAAGCTTTGCGCCTTACATCTGTAATGGAATCATTATAATAATCCTTAAGATAGGTTAACATTTCATTGGGTTGATTGTTTTGGTAAAGATTTTGAGGCGCAACAGGCGGCATTTTTTCAGAACGTACTTTTTGCATGTATTCAGTAAGTTGTAACTGCAACGAAGATTGACCGGTAATCAATCCATTGAATACAAATAATGTAGAAACTGTTAGTACTAAATATTTTTTCATATGTTTATAATTTGATTTTTAAAGGTCATATGGAGCTCACCATGAGTTTAATTTGTTGACTTTGTGTAATCTAAATAGATTTTCAATAATCATGTGGGTGGGTGTCAGAATTTTTGTTATGGCCAGGTTCATCAATTTATTAATTCATCGTTTTAAAACTTTTTTTCACAACGAAAATACAAATTAATTTTGGAATAGAATTATATTTATTACTATAATGCAGAATCTTTTGTAGTCATCAGCTGACGAATGTGAACATTGAAGCCGATGATGTTGTTTAGCGAGAGATGGATAATGTGATGATTAGTTGATGAGTGAACAAGTTGACAAGAAAACTGCCCCATGCTATAACCGCTCTTGTGATTTTTTTTACCAATGTAAACATTTCTTCCTGCCTGCTCTGATTGCTTTGTGTTTTTCATACATATTATTATTGTTGCAATTTCTCCATCAGTTACAAACTGGCGGGAGGAGGATGCGGGTTACTGTCTTTGCGCTGCTTGCGGCATAGATTTTTGAACAGTTTCACCATCCATTTTGTTGGTTCTGTAAGGGTGTCGGTGGTTAACGTGTCTACTGCATGGTTTACCGATATAAATTTCACCCTCTGAGCAATGCAGCCTTTGGCCAAATCTTCTTCCTGTGCCTATAAAAGCAGGATATTCAAAGCAAATAATATTAGTTTAATTGTTAATTGGGGTTTGGGCATGGATGTGGTTATGCCTATGGACGTATGGCAGCACTTCGCTTTCAGCTTTTTTTAGAATTTAGAATTTAGAAGTTAGA
>CAZJWE010000395.1:0-1894 GCA_964549265.1 uncultured Bacteroidales bacterium
TCGGTTCATATGTTTATTATTTATTTTTCAAAGGTCATATGGAGCTCGCCATGAGCCTAACCTATTGACATTGAGAAAACCAAGTAGCTTCTTAATAATCATTCTCGTGTGTGTCAAAAAAAATGTCATGGCTCGGTTCAACCACATATAAACAAATTGCAAGTTATCATTAAATTCGTGGTAGAACCTTTTTTATTTATCACCCATATATTAGAATAGAGCAATTTGAGTTTATAATAATTTAATGTATATACACTTAAAAGCATATTCATGTTTTTTTTATATATTTGCAGGGGCAAATACAGGGATTCTTCATTTCATGCGGAATTAGTTTTTCTGGATTTGATGAAACATAATAATTAACAATTAAATGAGAATATATTTTGGGAGTAATAAAAAAATTTTTGGTTAGTATTGTTTTATTTTCTATTTGTATCAATGCATCCATAACAGCACCACCTAAAAAAGAACCGCCACAAACACGTATTTTATTTATTTTTGATGCATCATTCAGCATGTCGGGTGAATGGGAAAATCAAAAGAAGATAAACCTTGCGCGAAAAACATTATATGATATCGTTGATAGTCTTAATGATAAAAAAAACATACAAATGGCGCTGCGAATATACGGCCATCAAAGTCCGGTGCCGCCACAGGATTGTAAAGACACTAAATTGGAAGTGCCGTTTCGGAACAACAATGCCAATGCCATCAAGCAAAAGTTGAATTTTATTGACCCCAAAGGAACAACTCCAATTAGTTATTCCCTTGAACAAGGAGCCAACGATTTTCCAGGCCGGTGTCCCAATTGCAGAAACATTATCATTGTTATTACAGACGGGAAAGAAGAGTGCGAGGGAGACCCCTGTGCAATTTCCAAACAGTTGCAAAAGAAAGGGATCATATTAAAGCCATTCATTATAGGAATCGGCATAGATAAAAACTTTGAAAAATCATTTGAATGCATTGGCAATTATTATAATGCTTCCAGTGAACATCAGTTCACTAAGATGATGAATGTTGTGGTAAGACAGGCGCTTAATTCAACCACTGCTCAGGTAAACCTGCTCGATAAAAGTGGTAGGCCCAATGAGACCAATGTGCCAATGATCTTTTATGATGAGTATTCCGGTAATCTTAAAGACAATTATATACATACAATTAATTACAGAGGTAATCCTGATACCATTATACTTGACCCGTTGCTTAGCTATGACATGACGGTTCATACTCTGCCTTCTGTGAAAGTTAAAAACATTAAAGTGACATCAGGCAGGCATACCATCATTGCTGCAGATGCCCCCATGGGGTCACTTATTGTGAAACCTACGGGTGGTAATCAGTACAGTGGATTAAGGTACCGGGTAAATCAAAAAGGCAAATCCAATACATTATGTTACCAGGAAATAGACAGGGAACAACGCTACCTGGTTGGAAATTATCATGTGGAAATACCTGTATTGCCAACATTGAATGTGGATGTAAATATCAAACAAAGCCATACTACAACGATTGAAATTCCACGTCCCGGCATCGTTAACTTAATGATGCAATCACCCGGATTCGGCAGTTTGTTTAAATATAATAATGGAAAACTGGAATGGATTTACAATGTAAAAAATGATGTAACCAGAGAAAACCTCACATTGTTACCAGGGACTTACGCTGTTGTTTTTCGTCCCAAAAATGCCAGGAAGTCTGTTTATTCAATCACCAGAAATTTTGAAATTAAGTCCGGGAGTGCAATTACAGTGAAACTGTATTAACGCTTTTATTATTAACACCATAAATAAATAGTGTTTGTCCCGTCATGTCCGCTAACTTCGTTACGCTTGCCCTAAAATTGCTCATTTACTTCAGTAAACTGCGTCTTTTGGGGCTGCGCAAGCCTCGT
>CAZJWE010000396.1:0-1892 GCA_964549265.1 uncultured Bacteroidales bacterium
CACTGTAGCTCTTTAACCGGGTATCGTCCAACAAAAGGGCAAAATCAATAGCGTGGACAAGCTGTCGTGCTTCGTGGAAGAGTATTACACCACGCTATTTATTCCGCCCTTAGTGTTGGGGGTAGTGTTAAATAGTTTCATCAATTAGAATATCTTGAGGTAATCCAACTCTCATAAAATATCTTGCAAATGCTTGGGATAAATGTTCACGATATGGAGGCAATAATCTTATTCTATCAGGTAACTTACAAATTGTTTTTTTAAGAGTATCGATGTGTACACCATATACATTTTTAAAATCAATTACCTGATAATCAAATGCATTTGTGTTGTCCTTGTTGATTAAGTGGTATCCGGGGAGATGTCCTTTTCTTAGGTTATCAATTATCTTATCTCTTTTCCTTTTGCTATCTGCCTGCTCTTCTAATGAATCTAAAAACACTCTTAGTGTGTAATAAGGACAAACTAAGACTATTGAGAGTTTATTGTTTACTAAGTCACATGATTGAGACAGAACAATAGAATCAATTAATTGTATGTCAATATCTGCTTCGTTTTCTGTATCAAAATTGTCAGGTGGAATTACAATTGGACATTCTGGTATTAAGTCCCCTTGTTGTAAATCATCAGATTGTGCTATTTTTTGATACCAAGGATATTCCATTAAATAACAGGTTTTGGTACAAACTTTTTAACGGAACGTATCTTAACCTTCTTGCTAATGATTTTGGTAGGTTCAAACTTTGCACTCACATCGTAGTTATCACTATAAAAATTTGACTCAGCTATCATGAAGAAATTATTTGTTTCATTTGCTTCTGATAAATGCAAGAATGTTTCAGACTGATTTGATTTTTTTGTTAAATAATAATCATCTATAAACCACATAAACTGACAACTGTTTTTATATTCATTATCAAGAGATATGGTTGTGCTAATATTATGTTCAATATTGTCTTGTTTAATCTCTATACTACTTTGAGGAGGTATGTCACAAATAAATGGTGCCATTTTTTAGTTTTATTTAAAAGTTTCGTATAATTTACCTTTGGTTAATTCCTTAAATGACTGACTTGATAACTTATGAGCATCGTTAATCCACTTCAATAAATCATTTTTATTTAGCTTATACGATAACCCATCGATTTTGGTTCGTAAAACTATACCATCATTCTTTTTATTATTCTTCCCTTTTTGAAATGTTGTTGCGATATCACCTATTTTAGTTTTGTAATAAAAGCCTAAGTTTAAATTTGTAGGAATGCTTTCATCCATGAAATTCTGTTTAAATGTGATATTAAATTTTTCATTTAAAAAATCATGAACATTGTCACTAGAAAAATCAAATGGGAAGAAATCAAAATATAACAAACTAGGTTTAAATTTTAATTCCTTATCAAAAGAACCAATACCAATAAATGTATCTAAAATTTCTTCCGAACTTTTATAAAAATCGTCCCAAAAATAAACTTCATCAATAGTGTTTACGGTTAAAATCCCAGGTCCAATCTGATATAACGGATACTTTTCTTTTTCAATCCGATATCTATAAATTGGTTGATTAATGAACACATCCAAAGGAATCTCAGGAGGTGTTAAACTTTCTCTTACTGGATATTTGTTTTTAAGCTCTGAGTATAAATCACCAAACAAATATTGAAATGATAACAAATCAGATTTGTCTTGAATTTGCCATCGTAGTTCAAAAACTACTTCAACTAAAGGTGCATTTGGTAATCTACTCATGTTTTATTTTTTATAACGCTAAAGATAATTAAAAATTTTATTTAAACTAATAATTTTACTTGAATGACGAAGGCCAATCATACATTACCCCCAACAAGTCTACAACGACATGTTGTTTATGACTATTATATAAACATTGGCTTACG
>CAZJWE010000397.1:0-1878 GCA_964549265.1 uncultured Bacteroidales bacterium
TTTAAAAGCATTTGCTTAAATAAGCAAAACCCAACATACATACCGATTGCCAAAATGCCAATAAGATAACCCCATAAAATCAATCACAACCCCTCCAAAAGTGCTGGTCTTTTGCAAGTTTTATAACCGTTTAGTAGCCAATGATTTCGAATTTTCGGAATGGGGGTTGTGGAATTATTGAGGATCGTGCACTGAGTAAACTTTGCTCTTAACTTACCTCCCCTATTTATCTTTGCTGTTATTCCCACAAGTGTCCTGCGGAACACTTGCGGGGGCGGGGGAATTATTAAGGATCGTGCCGAGGTATTATCTTATTCTTTCCCTTTTACATAGAATTGTTTATAAAAAATATATGGTATTCCAATATCTATCATCATATTTTCTTTAGTTATATTTTTTTTGTTTTTAAAATAATAAATTTTACCTGTTATAAGATTTATCCCTTTCCTTTTTGGTTTTATATTTAGGTTAATTGAATTTGAGTCGCTTAAATAAATAGTACTATCATTGTTAATAAACTCATAAAATTCATTTAATTCTCCTATACATACTTTAATTCTAAAATTACTTTTTAATCCCAAATTCCCAACTAATTCTAAATCCAAAGTTTCATCTGAATATACTGTGTCTTTAGAGAAAACTTCAAAATAGGAACACATTATTTGTTCTTTTTTGTTGTCTTTTTTTCGATAAGTTATAGAACCTATAGGATATAATGTGTCATTAAAATTATAAAAATATGTATAACCATAATATTCTTTATCTTCACCGTATGTTAGTTTAATTAATTTTCTATTATTTATAAATAATCCTTCCTCAATGATGAAATTATCATTATATATTAACATTTCTCCATGTTTTTTATCATTTAGCTTTGTATATATTTCAATTGTACCTTCTTTTTTATTGAAGATAGTATCTAAATAATACTGATTAACAGAATTTCTATTTCTATTGCTTTGACAACTTCCAATTACAAAAGATACTAATAAGGTATATACAAAAAAATTAATATAGTTTAGCATTATTCTTTTTTATATTTTAATCTAAATGTGTCTTTTTCTCCCTTAACCCATACTTTATAATAAATAGAATCTCCTTTTTGTTCATAAACGCAAGGATTTCCACATGCACTCACAGACCATTTTACTTCTTTTTTATTTTGCTCATGAATCTCTTTAGCTAATTCATTCGCTCTTTCATCAACATCTTCATCATCTTCTACTTCAACACTAGTCTGTTCTCCGGTAAATAATTTAATAATTTTTTCCAAAATACTCAAGGCATCCTTTGTTTTTTTTGTTGAAGATGGTATTTTTGGGTCAACCTTTTTATCCATAGCTGCCAATAATAGTTCAATGTCTGTTTCTTTGTCTATATTATCTGCATAGGTATTATTATTACCCGGGCCGTCTTCGGTATAAAAATAATCTCCTGCTTTTTGTTCATCTTTATAATCTCCCTGTAATGGATCATCTTTTTCGCTCATTCTCATTGTTAAATTTTCCGCGGAAGGCAAATCTACATTTGTATTATCTCTTTCAGTATAAATTTGTTCAGGCTGTGAAGCATCAAAATCCTCTTGTGCCTGCTGATTCCTTATTTGATTTGTTGCTTGATTTTCAGGATTAAAAGTATTTACATAAATGTTTGTTCTGCTCGGTGCAGAACTGGTAGTTCCCGCTGACCTTGAACCAGTAACAGTTATTTCTTCAATTTGTATTGGATTTTCATTTGTTCCTCTTCCACTTTCAAATCCAGGTTCACTACTACCTCCTTCACTCTGCGCTCCCCACGGATCCACCAGCGCTACCGGGTTGTTGTCCATACTACAATACGGGCTTTGCCACGGCTGGCTTACCACATCGGGGGTAAACC
>CAZJWE010000398.1:0-1873 GCA_964549265.1 uncultured Bacteroidales bacterium
GTGTTTAAAACTCAATTTTATTTTATGGGCTCTTGCTTTTTGAGCATTAATAACTTGATTAAATTCCCTTGTTATAACTGGAACAAATCTTATTGCAAGAGTTAACATAAATGCAATTTCAAAAGGAATTTTTAATTTTGTTAAACTTGAAATTAATTCTCTTGGACTTGTTGACATTGCAAAAATAACTGTTGAAAAAATAATAATTAAAAATTTAACAGAAAATAAACTACCTTGAATAAGTCCTTGTTGAAAATTCCAGAGTAATAAACTAAATAAAACAATATACGCAATTGTAAAACCAATAACAAAAAGTTTTGTGCTTCCCCAAACAGCCTTCCAAGGAAGTTTAGATAAAAAAACACAAAATAAAACAAATGCAAAAGTTCCTAAAATAATCGCAGGAGAATCAGTCATAAAAACTAAAAAAGTTAAAGCCACAACCCAAAGAATTTTTGTTCTAGGATCTAATTTATGAATAAGAGAATTCCTATATATAAAATCATAAAATTGCATTGCCATGTTAGAACGGCTTTGCGCATAAATTAATCTCGTAGCTTATTAAAGTAAGAAAGTCTACGAGCATTATGGATGATAATTCTTGCGCAAATTTGGGAAAATTTGCAGGAGAATCTTAGTTTTGTAATAATCCCAAAACTTCTTTTGAAACTTGAGTGAAAACTTTCTGTATGAGATCTTTTATGATATTCAATTAACCATGAAATTATATCAGAATAAAAGTTTAAACACATTTCTTGCCAAAAAACACTTCCATTAATTTTGTTATTTTTCTTTGGATAAACATAAGGCACCATTCCTCTTCGAGAAATCTCATTTACGAGTTCTCTATCATTAAATCCTGCATCCAATCTTAAACTATCTCCATCGACATTTTGAATTAGTTTATGCATTATCTGACACTCTTGCGTTCCAGAAATATCAAAGGATTGAACAATTTCTCGAGTATCAACTATGGAGGTCATATATCTTCCTGCATTTTTCTTTTTAGTGGATTCATAATTTTCTTTTCTACTTCTTTCCAAACCACTTCCATCTCCTTGTAATTTCCTATCGGAAGTTTTTGTATTTTCAAAAACTTCTTGCAATATTTGTGCAACATCGTGCCTACAATAGCCTTCTCCAATCACCCTATCATCAAGCTTTGAATGAATTCCTAAAAAAGGACCGACTATTTCTAACCAACCTTGGGCTTGCCTTTCAGGCAAGCCAACTAATTCGCAAAACAAAATAGATTTAACAAGATCTTTGGGATTTGTCGAGGGTCTTCCTATATTTTTATTTTCTTTAATCTTTATTTTATTCACTTCATTTCTAATAAATACTAATAAATCTTTAGCTTCATTTATCTTCGTTAGATTATATTCTGACCAAAAGGTTTTTCTATTTTCTTGAGGAGGGTAAATTTGTTTTTTAAAATCCTTCTCTTTTAAATTTGTCACCAATTTTTTAAATTCGTTATTTGGATGTTTTTTCATCTTTATATGTAGTGCCTACCTATAAATAAAATTTATTGTTATATATTATGCTATATCATAAGACAATAAACTTTAAATAGGGTAGTGCCTATCTAAATTATGATGTTTATTAGAGCAAAAAAGAAAGATGGAAGGATCTATTATTATATTGTAGAAGCCATTCGAGAAGGAAAAAAAGTTAAACAAAAAGTTTTATTATATCTTGGTACAGCAGAAAATCTCTATAAAAAATTAATTAAATAGTTTTCACGCAAAGCCCAATTGTAACCCTTCTTTTTTGTCCAACACTCAATGAATGAGGATCTTCTTTTGCATAATTTTTAAGATTAATTATTTTCAATGCATTACTAACCCTTTTGTTAATTTCTTTTTCTCCC
>CAZJWE010000399.1:0-1861 GCA_964549265.1 uncultured Bacteroidales bacterium
AAATGTACAATATTTTTTGGGTAGAAAAAACAACATGAAGTTTTTTTTATTGATGGTGTTATGTTATAATGTCTGTAGCGAGGACGCTACGGACAGCGGGGGTTATTTGGTGGGCAATAGCGAAAATGTAAAGGATAAAGAGATGCTCGGCTGCTTAAAGGAAATAAACAAGATGAACGGCGAAAATAAGAAGCTTGTTTACGCATTCCTGGATGCCTTTATAACTAAAACAAAACTGGAAGGCATGACACAACCAAAGCCCCACTAAATGAGGCTTTTATTTCATTTAAAAAAATTATTTATAACATTCAGAATATATTTTATATTCTGCTCATTTAAAGATTCAATTTGAATTATTTTTCTATCAAGTTTCCATAATGGCATATCTTCACCATCAATATTTATATAGCTTTCCAAAAATCCGCGACCGCTTCCTATAAATACTGTTATATCTTGATTTATAAATTTTACACCATAATAACCTTCAGGTTTATTGTATTTTTGTACTATTTGAAAATAAGGAAGATGCGTCCTAAAATAATCTTCTATTAAATCTATAGCATCCTCTGGATTCATCGGGCTTGAACTATTATCAATTCTTAGATTTACCATATTGCTTTCCATAAGCCATTTTCAAGTTTAACAAAATCCTTTACTCCTTTATCAATTAAGTATAACACTTCCTTTTCAAAATAACCATTAGCTTTCCATGGGTCATGAGAGAAAAATATTTCTTTCCCTTTATCTATTTGGTCATCCAAGAATTTTTCGTTAATCCGCCACATCTCATCTCTGTTTTTGCCAACCATTTCAAATGCTTCATTCCAATTGTCAAGATTGAAATATGTATAATTTCCTTCCTTAGCAATCGCATCGTAAGAAAGAGGGCTATTTTCAACATATTTACCTAATATTATTTTTTTCGAGTCTGGATTTTTAGTTGCTGCTTTAGCAAATTCATCAACTTCTTTAGTTGTAAATTTAGCCAGTCTAAACCCAACGTCATCCCCTTTCTTGACAACCTGCAAAACTCCTTTAACTTCTTTGCCGTCAACAGTTTCATAAGTTACATCCTGCAAAACTTCCACTACTTCGTCAACTTCTCCGTCAACCCATTTAGCAGGTTTTAATACATCATCTGCAAATTCACCTATCAATACTTTTGAGCCTTTTACAAACTTGTACATTTTTCTTGATCCTTTTATTGTAACTTTTGCACCTGCTTTTAAACCTTTTGTTACCGGTTTTAACAAATCACTGCCTGGTACTACTTCCAATAATATAAATCCTGCTGCAACTGCCCTGCTCGACTGATTCCCGTCAAAATCTTTTCCTTCAATCAATATATAAACATCTTCAATAGGCAGGACATAGCGTCCAACTGTTGTTCCTGCAAGTTTTGTTACTTCAGCTGCTATATAATTTAAATCACAGCTAAGGCAATCATCTTCAAAGGTATTTAGATCAATGTCGAACCATTGATCTAATTCTTTGACATACAATCGATAAACATTTACAATATCATCAGGATCAATCGTTGAATAGCTGTTTTCATTATTTTTTAATTTTTGATCAACGATTAAAATATTTCCATTTGTCAATTTGAAATAACTGCGTCTCAGGTTACCGCTGTAAAAATAGCCACACTCTGAATCATATTCGAGTTTCCTTTTTGCATCATATTTTTGTACAGGTACTTTTTTCCATTGGTCTATTCCTTTTTCCCAACAAACATCAGTATTACTCATCATCGCCCCCTCTTCTTCCCCCTGCAACCATGCAATAATTTTCTGCGGGTCGTGTATCGCGTCCCATTGGTATTTAAACGTGCGCACCCTTTTAACCAGGGAATCGGGTCTAT
>CAZJWE010000400.1:0-1838 GCA_964549265.1 uncultured Bacteroidales bacterium
CGCAATGACGCCTTTGTGGTGTATGCCGGGTACGTTTTCATGGCTGCATGAGCAAACCCTTAATATAGCATTTTTTTGTTATTCTGTATAGGGCTAAATTCTGAAATGCTGAGGGACTATAAAGTCAAGTGTTGGAACTATATTGCCCATTAAAAAAGGCCGGCATAATGCCGGCCTTTAAATTAAGAAATACTGAACAAAAATGATGTTATTCTTTTATAAAAGTATCTTGAATGGTTCCGTTTTCAGTACTACAGCTGATAATATACATGCCACTTGCAAGGCCGGATACATCAATACCAGCTGAAACATCTCCTGATTCAATAATCATAATGACTTTACCGGTTAAATCGGTTATTATTGCTTCGAAGATATTTCCAATGCCGGAAATATTAAGTTGGTCTTTTGCCGGATTTGGGTAACACACCAGGTTTGCATCTTCAACCTCATTATCATCAATTAAGGTCATTGTTCGGGTAGTATCACCTAATGCAAGGTGTTTAATATAAAGGTTATCATTAGCTGGAGTAATAGTTGTTCCGGGTTGGTTAAATTTAATACTTCCAACTTTAGTCAAATCCAAATTACTACCACCATCTGTCAGGTCAAAAATAAATGTCTGATATGTAGTAGTAAGACTTAACGTGTCTAACCAACCGTTTGAACCTCCCACGGTATCTTTTACAAACACAATTACTTTAGGAACAATGGTATCTGCTTTGGCTTCTATCATCATATAAGGTAATGATGAAATATCAAGAATGATACTGTCTAAGTAATAATTTATGTTTAAAGATTTTCGAACGCCCTCATCTATTGTTATTTCACCATTGCTTTGAGTGAATGTTGCTCCACCCCAATTATCATATTCCCAGTGGAAAACACCGGTTTTTTCAGTTTGAGAACCATTAAAATAATTAATGTGTTTGGTTGCGGTATATTCATACCATTGAGAATAAGAACTTGTAACAAGCAATACACCTGTTATTAAAGAAATAATAAGTTTTTTCATGATTTTTAATAGTTTTTAGTTAATAAATAGTTTAGTAATAGAAGTAGTTCAGTATTTCAGTATTTCGGTAACAAAAGTTTAGTATAAATAAAATAAAGGCATTGACAAACTTCATTGCCAATGCCTTTATTAAAGAAAGGTAAAATTTATTTTTTGATAAATGTTTTATTTAGTATGCCTTTGTCATTACTGCATGTTAATATGTACATACCGGATGTTAAATCTGAAATATCTATTTCATTAATATCATCACCCTGCAATTCAATGAGTACTTTGCCGGTTAAATCGCTGATTATAGCAGATGAGCTTCCTTCTAATCCGGAAATAGATAATACATCATCTGCCGGATTTGGATATACATTTACAAGATCAGGAAGGACATTATCATTTACAGATGCATCGGACGTAAAGTTTGCAGTAATTGATTTGTTTGCATCCATCGTGACTGTTATACTGGTGTCAGAAGCAGTCGTGTCGTCTCCTGTCCATCCATTAAAGACATAATTCGGGTAAGGAGTTGCAGTAACTGTAACTACAGTGCCTGAGTCATATTCCTCTGCTTCAGGGTCTGTTGATATGCTTCCTCCGTATGTTGGATCGGCAACTACATCTAAAGTATATTGTGTTGTGCCAAAACTGATGGCGGAGGTATCACCAATACTTATACCCGTCCTTAGCATTAGATTAGCACTAAGTTGTTCTCCATAATTCATCCTGTGGAAACTCATGGATCTGATGTTTGTGGGATCTGTACTAGCAAACATTCCTCCTGGATGAAAATATACTTTATATACTTTCCATTCTGTTGTAAGTTGTATAACATTTT
>CAZJWE010000401.1:0-1818 GCA_964549265.1 uncultured Bacteroidales bacterium
TCAAAGTCAATAGGTTAAACTCATGGCGAGCTCCATATGACCTTTAAAAATCAAAATATAAACATATGAATCAATCTACAATATACCGTCTATGTGTTGTTTTATTATTCACCACGGTTTTTTCCATTTCCGGCAAGTCACAATTTTTCTTTAACGAACAATCGTTTAAACTCACCAAAGTCATTCAGCTGATTGAAAATTATTATGTTGATACGATTGACAATAACGAATTGGTGGAAACAGCAATCACCAAAATGCTTAAAGAACTTGATCCGCATTCTTCTTATATTCCTAAAAAAAAGGTGAAAGAAGTGAATGAGCCGCTCCAGGGAAGTTTTGAAGGGATTGGCATTATGTTTAACATCCTGAATGATACTGTATATGTTATTTCTCCTATTTCCGGGGGGCCTTCTGAAAAAGTGGGTATTCAGGCAGGCGACAGGATCATCACTGTTGAAGAAGAAAACATAGCAGGCATTGATATCACGTCAAAAGGAGTTAGAGACAGGTTATTGGGCAAAAAAGGTACCAAAGTGAAAGTCGGCATCAAACGAAAAAGGGTTGACGGGTTGATTTATTTTACCATTACACGGGATAAAATTCCCATCCATAGCTTAGATGCCGTTTACATGATTAATGATAGCATTGGGTACATAAAACTTAACAGGTTTTCAAGAACTACCTTAGATGAATTCTCCAAAGCGCTAGACAGCCTTCAATCTAATGAAAAATTCCAACACCTGGCATTAGACCTGACCGGCAATGGGGGCGGATATCTTGAAATGGCCATTCGATTGGCCGATCAATTCCTGGAAGCTCCAAAACAAATTGTTTATACCCAAGGGATTAACAACCCAAAACAGAACTTTGGTGCTACTCAAAGAGGAGCATTTGAACATGGCAAACTTATAATTATGATTGATGAAGGTTCAGCCTCTGCGAGTGAGATTGTGTCCGGTGCAGTACAAGACTGGGACAGAGGCGTGATCGTTGGAAGAAGATCGTTTGGCAAAGGATTGGTGCAGAGGCAGTTCGAATTACAAGACAGCTCTATGATCAGGCTGACTGTTGCCAAATATTATACCCCAACAGGACGGTTGATACAAAAAAATTATGACAAAGGATATAAACAATACAGGAAGGAAATCTTAGACCGCTATGAACATGGTGAATTGGGCAATAAAGACAGCATTCATTTTCCGGACTCACTTAAATACAAAACACTTTTAAACCAAC
Organism: uncultured Bacteroidales bacterium; assembly: GCA_964549265.1. Lineage (GTDB taxonomy): Bacteria > Bacteroidota > Bacteroidia > Bacteroidales > JBBRXJ01 > CAYMKE01. The sequence goes on from CAZJWE010000401.1 coordinate 1,237, forward strand.
GTACCGTTTACGGCGGCGGAGGTATAATGCCCGATATTTTTGTTCCGGTTGACACCAATAAAGTGAATGATTATTACAGGGATATTTTAAGCAACAGCATCCTGTATAAATTTGTATTGAATTATGTTGATGATAACCGGAAAGAATTGTTATCACAATATACTTCTGTGCCATATTTTATTGAGCATTACACTGTAAATGAATCTTTATTGAATGAGTTAAAAGAATTTGCATCTGAGGAAGGAGTGGAAGCTGACGAAGAAGCATTTAATGAAGCTCAACAAGACCTGTCATTTTATACAAAAGCATATATTGCAAGAGATTTATGGGATATTAATGCATTTTATCAAATCGTGAACAGACGGAATGACATTTTCCTTAAAGCTAAAAACATACTACAGGATAATGCAATGTATGAAAATGTTTTGCAAGGGAAAAATAACGGGCAGTAATTAGTGTTTGTGCTGCATTTTTTTAACAAGGATATGTGATGTTGTGTTTAGTTGTTGAGTTAATCATGCAGCACCAACAGTTTTGAATTTTAAATTTGGGATTTTGTTTTTATGAACTTTATATGGATCA
>CAZJWE010000402.1:0-1783 GCA_964549265.1 uncultured Bacteroidales bacterium
GATTATTTAGAGTTGAAAGTTGAAAGTGAAAAGTTGACAGACTTATCATATCAACCTAAAATAGGAAAATTAAATTAATAACGATGGTTTATTTTTAATTAAATTGTTGTAAATGTGATATTTTTATTATATTTGTATCGTTACTAAATATAATAACTATGTCATATATCATTGAACAAAAAATTAAAGGACGGATTTACCTTTATAATGTAGAAGCTTATTGGGATAAAGAAAAAAGACAGTCCAGACAAAAACGGACATATATTGGTCCAAAAAAATCAAGAAATAAAAAAACAATTAAACCTATAAAAGCAAATATTGTCCATAAAAATTATGGCAATGTTTTTTTATTAAATACATTAGCAGAAAGAACAGGTCTCAAAGGAATTTTAGAGAAGTGTTTTCCTTCGCAGTACAAAGAATTATTAGCATTGGCATTTTATGAAATATCCGAAGCCAGTCCGTTATATCTGTTTCCGTATTGGCTGGAAGAAAACTATTTGCCCACTGTCAAGAAGATGGACTCATCTTCAATATCAAAATTTTGTGATGAATTAGGCAGGAATCAGCAGACACAAGTGACGTTTCAAGAAGAATGGATATCTTACCTGCAACCAGTTGACGCATTGTTTTATGATATTACCTCGATATCAAGTTATTCTACGAATATTGATTTTGTCGAATGGGGGTACAACCGTGATCACGAAAATCTAGCACAGATAAACATGGGAGTGGTGTTTAGCAATAATCGGTCGTTACCACTATTTTACAAGTTATATCCTGGTAGTATTGTAGATGTCAAAACGTTGCTGAATTGTGTCAAATATTTAAAGGGCATGGGATTAGAAGATTTCATGTTTGTGTTAGACCGAGGGTTTTTTAGCGTTAAAAACATTGATGCAATTAGTCAAGAGCCACTAAAAATCAATTTCATACAACCGCTTCCGTTTAGTCTTAAAAAAACAAAGGAACTTATAAAAGCCCATAGAAAAGAGCTGTACGATGTTAAAACCAATTTTGTTTTTAATAGCGAGCTATTATCACATGTAAAATCACACATAACAATACATGATCGCACTTATCCCGTTCATATCTATTTAAACCAAAAGGCGGAACTAGAACAAAGGCAGTCATTTATGAAAAAATTGATTGAAATAGAGGAAAAGATTATCAAGAAGAAAACATTTGACACGCAAAAAGAAGCATTAACGTTTAAAGAGAATAATATACCAAGAGCGTATCAGGACTATTTTAAATACACAAGGCATTCGGGCATGATGGAACGGCATTCCGAACGTATAAAAGAAAAAATTTCCAGATTTGGATTTTTTATATTAGCAACAGATAATGATAAGTTTAGCAAAGAGGATATATTAATAAAATACAGGAACAAGGATCAGGTAGAAAAAACGTTTGACTTGTTAAAAAACGAAATGGATGGCGCAAGGCTCAGGGCTCATAGCCAATATAATACAGATGCACGATTATTTATTAAATTTTTGAGCTTGATTATTCAATCAGAAATAGTAAAACACATGAGAAAAAATGATCTCTTTAAAACATATTCAATAAAACAAATGCTTTTTGAATTAAAGAAAGTGAAACATGCCAAGATAAATGATGAAATTATTATAAGTGAAATCTCAAAAAGAAATAGAAAAATATTTGAAGCTTTCAATATAGAGGAAAAAGAAATACATCGTTATTAACTTTTATACCCAATTTGGGTATCAACTGTACGACATGACTGGAAAACTTTTACAAAACAAAAAACTGACAGGCA
>CAZJWE010000403.1:0-1780 GCA_964549265.1 uncultured Bacteroidales bacterium
TCATCCGCCGGGTATCCACTTCGTTGTCGTCGGCAATGAGGGTGTACATGTACATGCCGGGGTTGAGTGCGCCGCCTTCTATGGTAATGCTGCTGCTGCCGGTTTGGGTTACCGGGTAATAGTCTACTTGTTTGCCCTGCATGTCGTAAATATAAAGTGTAGCCTGCATGGTTTCTGTGGGCAGGTAATAGCGTATTTCTGTTTCGTTGGTGAAGGGGTTTGGCTGGTTTTGAGCGAGGTATGGCGAGGGCTGGGATGTATTATTTTCTACACCGGTTGTTGAATGCCCGCTCTTGAGTTTTGTTGCGGTGTCGCTTACAGGTGTAACAATGGAGGCGCAGCACCGGGTTTTCACTGTGTTCATCTCCTGTGTTAGCGCAGTAATGAGCTGTTGCTGTTGGGTGATCTGTTGTTGCTGTCCGGCGATCTGTTGCTGCTGTGCTTTCACGGCTTCGAGCAATACCGGGATAAACCCGTTGTAATTGATGGCGTACAACATGGTCGTGGAATCATATTTTACCAGCTCCGGGAATTCATCTTTTATCTCCTGGGCTATCAGTCCATATTGTGTTTCGTTTGACAGAGACGGAGCTTTTGTACGAATGCCGTATTTTTTATTGTCACGCGTGATAATCCTCTCAAAACCACACCTGTTCATGAGCAGGGTGTCTGATGCCCTGAACCGGTTGGTATCCTGTTCTGATATTCTCATTTCATCAAGTTCGGCATTCAACGTGTTTTGGTTATTTCCAATGGTTGAATCCATGCTTAACAGTTTCCTGTTCACTCTCCGTTCAAATATTTTCCGTTGCCATTCCAGGTCAATTGTATCCATCCCAAAATTCAACTGGTTGCTGTTTTGCATTTGATTCAATTCACCCCGTGTTTTATAATGATATTTTCTCCCTTTTATCTTTTGTATTTTTTGGAGTATTTCATTGGTGTTGATAGAATCCACGTCTTTTTTAACTTTCTCGTCCGAGGTTTTCCAACTGCCCCCCACGCTCAATGCATCGCCATGTATTTTTAACGTGTAATCTTTATCCTCATACTCATCGCCACCATACCATATTTGCCCTTGTGTAATCTCAAGGGTGTAATCACTTCCGCCTATGTTGAGGTCTCCGCTATGACTAGTGGAATAAATCTTATCTACGCCTGACATGTTATATCTCACGTGGATATTATCACAAAAGTCTATATCGTCATAAACACGCAAGTCTCCCATCACAATAGCGCTACCACGAATCGCAGTGGGGTCGCCAATATCAAACCAACCTGAGACAGGTTCTCTATTAACAGCCACATCGCCGGCACTATTTACTTTTATTGCAGACTGGCCAAATAATAATGAAGGTATTAAGCATCCTAAAAGCAGGAAATAATTTTTTGAAGTTTTCATAATACATTTGTTTTAAAATTAATAAATTAAACAGTTTAAAAAAATAAGCACTACTCCAAATTTAGTGAAACCAGGGTTTTTAAAATACAGAAATTAAAATCAGAAGAATACTACTTTAACAAAAGATAAAGAGTAATGAAAAACAATGAAAACCTGATATTGCTCTTCTATCTTCTAAATTCTAAACTTCTAATTCTCTTTTCCATTTAATTTGCAGTAGCACAAAATTGATTATTTAACACAACAAACATATAAATAAAATACGTAAATACAAAATTTTTCTATGTTAATTTTTTGTTAATTCTTCCTAAATCAAGGGGGGGGGGAATAGCTAAGTATGAAGTATGAAGTATGAAGTATGAGGTATGAGGTATGAGG
>CAZJWE010000404.1:0-1777 GCA_964549265.1 uncultured Bacteroidales bacterium
AGTATAAAAAGTATAAAGTTTTAAAGTTTAAAGTATTATTTATCTAATATACAGCAAGTTATTAAAATATCGCAAAATCCGATAATAGCCTAAATATCATCCAATTAACTTTATAAACTTTCAACTTTCAACCTTTTTAAACTACACTCAACTATATATAAACAAATTGCAAGTTACCATTAAATCCGTGGTAGAACCATTAAATTCATCCTCCATTTCTTAGAATAGCACCATGTTTGTTAATCATTCACCATCCCAAATACTGGTATCATTTTTGTTTTATCATATATATAAATTATAAAACACACAATCATGAAAACAATCATCACATCAGTTTTGGGATTCTTCATCTTATTTATAGCATGTCAAAACAGCACCATCCATGAGCACATGACAGAAAACAACACCAATGATCATCTTGAACGTGTGAGCAATAAAACCGAAAAAGCAGTAGTTGCAGGAGGTTGTTTTTGGTGTATTGAACAACCTTTTGAGGGAATTGACGGTATCATCAGTGCAGTGTCAGGATATGCAGGTGGAGAAATTGATAATCCATCTTATTCACAAGTATCCGGCGGTGAAACCCGCCATCGTGAATCTGTACAAATTACATTTGACCCGCATATCATTAGTTTTTCAGAAATACTGAGTGTGTATTGGAAACAGTTTGACCCGACAGATTCAGGTGGCTCATTTAGAGACAGGGGACATCAATACACATCTGCCATTTTTTATTTCACCAGCGAACAAAAACAGGTAGCACAAAACTCCTAAAAAGCATTGGGAGTATCCGGGATATTCAAAGATTCCATTGTAACGCCCATCATTGCTTATACCAATTTTTACAGGGCAGAAGAATATCACCAGGATTATTACAAGAAAAAACCTGATGATTATTGGAGTTACAAACGTGCTTCAGGAAGAGTACAATTCATAGAAGAGACGTGGGGAAAAATCAAAGCAGAAGATTATCCTGTCCCCACCCAGCAAGAAATCAAAAATTCATTAACCGAATTGCAATACAGGGTTACACAAAACAATGGAACCGAACCGGCCTTTGATAACAAATACTGGAATCACAAAGAGGTTGGTATTTATGTTGATATCGTTTCCGGTGAGCCACTTTTCAGCTCAAAAGATAAATTCATGTCAGGTACCGGATGGCCCAGCTTTACCAACCCCATTGATCCACGATTCTTAAACAAAACAATTGATTCTTCGGGGATTACCAAGAGGGTTGAAGTAAGAAGCCGGTTTGCTGATTCACATCTGGGGCATGTATTTTATGACGGGCCTGAACCAACCAAACTCCGTTATTGCATGAATTCTGCTGCAATGAATTTCATCCCCAAAGACGAAATGGAAGAAAAAGAATATGAAAAATATATGTGGTTGGTGGAGTAATAAAGTGAAGAGTGGAATTATTAATGGTGGCTCTATTCTAAATAACGATTGATTTGAAAAAAAACAACATTGTCTTTTGCTCTTTCAGAGCAATGGGTTAGTGCTTTGTTTGGACTGGGCGTTGCCCTGTTTTGTAACTTTTGCACCGTTGGTGCAGGGAGTTTTATCCAATATTTGAGACTGCCACCGAGTACCACTGCTGTCTTGTTGTAAATGTTAATTGTTAATTATTAATTATTAATTGTTAATTGGAGTGTGGGCATGGGTTTGGGTGTGATTATACCAATAGACTTACAGCACTTCGCTTTCAACTTTCAACTTTCAACTTTCAACTTTCAACTCTTTTGGGCTATTAATTTTGTTTGCACAAAAT
>CAZJWE010000405.1:0-1769 GCA_964549265.1 uncultured Bacteroidales bacterium
TATGAAAAACTCTGAAAATTTTGATGCGAAGGAATTATTAGAAGTCCCCTTAAGGATGATCCAATACTGGATGAGCATAATGGCATAAAAGAATTATCGGTGGAGTATTTCATCATTTCCACATATCTGCTCATAAAGCATTTACACAAACACTACGTGATTGATGAGCAGTTGAAAGCAACAATCAGAGAGTACATTTATTACTTCCATGAACGATGGAAGACATACGATGAATCAACGGATACTGATATGCTCTCTTTTAGCAATCACCGGCAACAAGGGAAGAATGACCTTGAGATCAGAGACCGGATTATGTGCCAAATCTTCTTTGAATACCTGAAAGAGAATAGTATTGAAATAAAAACTGAAATGATAATAGAAAGACCAAATACAGAATTAGTAAAAAAATATTTAGATTTAGTAAATGATGTCGCAAAAGTAAATATTAATGGGAAAAAAGTATTTAATTTTTATTCCTTTGCTACAAAATATTGCAGCCATCATAAACCAATTGATTATCCAATATATGACAGTTATGTTGAAAAATTATTTTTAATGAATAATGCAGGCTAAAAGCCTCCCTGGGTTATTTTCACAGATACAGGTAAAATTTGTCTTAATCTTAAATCCTTTTGCTACTCACACAGCCTTCTGTGGCTACTTGTACATAAGCCCGGCCGGCATATTGTTTTTTGAAGATCATCTTAGTGCCTTTGGTAAGGGGCGGGACTACTTTTATGCTGCCAATGCCGGGTTTAGATATTTTTTCTGACCGGAACAATGTATTCATAGCCTACAACATAAGAAATTATATAAAACACTATAATTCAAAACCCTGCATCGTGCAGGGCAGTTTCCCGGATTGGGAAAACGCCCTGCACCGTGCATGAAGCTTTCCCAAACTTGGAAAATGCCCCTGCATCATGCATGAAGCTTTCCCGGGCTGGGAAACCGTCCTGCACCATGCATGAAGCTTTCCCAAACAGGGGAAACGCCCCTGCACCATACATGAAGCTTTCCCAGATAGGGAAAATGCTTTGCACCGTGCATGATGATTTTCGGAATCGGGAAAACGCCCTGTATTACCCGCGATGATTTCTTAATAAAAAAGGTACTACCCTTATTTTAGTGGTTGAATGTTTTTATAAGACCTAAAATACTGTTTAAACAATATTTCAACCACATATAAACAAATTGCAAGTTACCATTAAATTCGTGGTAGAACCATAAAAAAATGTTATGTTAATGAAATGTAAGAACCAGGGCGTTTACGGGACAATGGGCTAATGGACGTTTGCTACTCGTTGCTCCCCCCGCTGTTCGTACCGCCTCCGCTACAAACTTCTCTTCTGTCAACACGTGCCATTTTAAAAAGCAACGCATTTAACAACTCCTTTCATACCCGGTGCTGCATTTTTTATTGCTCCCGGAAATCCATTTTTAAACGCTTACAAACATTTTTAAACGGTAAATTTAATTTTGTTATATAGCTGTTTTTTATATATTTGCATAAACTAAAAAAATATATTATGTTTGTTTATACCCAAATATTGCCTATAACGACAATTGGCGTTGTAGGCTTGTTGGCAACAAGCTGATTGGCGACACAATCGTCCGAGAGATTAAAATATCAAAATTGATTTGTATCTTTGTAATAAAACGAGATAAATGGAAAAAATACAATTATATACCAAGATTAATTCTTTACCCAATGACATTAAATCTGAGGTAAACGACTTTATTGATTTTTTAATGACAAAAAAGAAAAA
>CAZJWE010000406.1:0-1741 GCA_964549265.1 uncultured Bacteroidales bacterium
GGAATCAGGACGAGCTCAGCGAAGCTAATACTCGCTGGGTCTTGCAGATCGCTCATATTCCTGTATATTTTACGGCTGGCATTATTCAATTATTAATCTATCGATTTTTAAAACTTTTTCATCGTCAGCAATTTTTAATATGTAAATCCCTGAATTTAAATCCGAAATGTTAATCATGGAATTATTTGGTTTTAAACTCTTTGTTTTTTGCAATTTCCCTTGAATATCAAATATGAAAACATGCAAATCCTGATAATTGCTATTTATAAGTGAGATATTTATATGACTCTTTGCCGGATTTGGATAAATCATAATATTTTTTGCTTCTGAAATATCTGATATTCCAGTAACTATCAACGGACTACCCCAAGTGATATCTCCTTTTTTATAATAGACAAGTTTTCTTTCTGCACCACCAAGGCAAAAGGCATTTGTGCAAGAATAATAAGGTCCTCCAAGACCTTTTATATATTTATAGTCGGGGAGACAACCATCTGCTATTATCATCTGCCAGCATGTATCACCAGTAAATCCAAATGTTTCATAACTTCTCGGATTCATCTTGGATAAAGGTGATTCATTTGTTATGTAGTAATTATAAGTTACATAATCAGTAACAATTGGCTCTCCTGGCAACTTATCAAATAGTGAATCAGGTTTTATTGTTGTTGTTAAAGTATCGTAATAATATTTGAAATCAGAACTATCAGTCCATGTTGTGGAAATGCTTTGTTTTCTTGAATAGCGGTAAACAATTGAATCGGAATAATTTACACGTTCTAAGTATTTATAAATTGCTTTATTTGTGATGGCAGAACCATACCCATCTCCATACCAGCAACTTGACTCATCCAAAATGTGTAATTCATCGCCTACTTTAAAATCGTTCACCTCAAACCAAGTCAGGTTATTAACACCAACTTTTGGATTTGAAAATCCAATTAAACTATATTCTTCAAATCTTTCATAAGGATAATCAACCTGAAAATTGGGGAATAAGTAAAAATTAAAAATCGTAACAAATCCGTAGGATTTACTTATCTGTAATTGCATATCATTTATTTCCAAATCCAATTGATTCATATTTTTATCATAAGCTTGAAACCCAATTGTTTTTACAGAATCAGAAATACCTAAGAATGTCAATGTATCATGGCTTAATATTTTTGCCTCGATTGAAAGGGAATCTTGTATTGCAAAAGCTATCCATTTATCTTCAATTTTAGCATTAGTTTTTACAAATATGGTATCACCCGTTTTGTTTATGAACTCATTTAATCCATTATCTCTAATTGTCACACTTTTTCCAATCCACGATGCAACAAATGGAGAAAAACAATCATAATCCAATTGTTGAATAACAGCAAAAGGAAATAATACTGAATCAGTTTGATGCTTTACAGAATCAATCCGAATAGATTTAATGTTTTTGTTCTCATTATCAAAAAAAGCTATTCGGTTTGAGCTTATGGTTTGATAATCCTGTCCAAAAGTACTTATTATTGAAATCAGTCCTAAAAACAGAGAAGTTTTTATTTTTTTCATATCATTTTGGGTTTATCGTTGGTAATTGTGCGACCTGCTTGCCGCTAACAAGTCTACAGCGCCAATTGTCGTTATAGGCAATATTTGGGTATAAAAAAACATAATATATTTTTTGGTTTATGCAAATATATAAAAAACAAGCACATAACAAAATTAAATTGAGCGTTTGTAAACGTTTGTAAGCGTTTACAAATGG
>CAZJWE010000407.1:0-1733 GCA_964549265.1 uncultured Bacteroidales bacterium
ATAAAAAAATGGATTGCAGTAAGCCAAAAGGTTTATTAATAGTTTTTTATGTTGACTCCTTCCGTTTTGCGGTGAATCTTTCGGGTTAAGAATAGAAAAAACATATCTCTTCTCCTATCCCAACATTTCACTTAGTTTTAATGCATTTTCAGGAGCATAAGCATTCACATCATTATTAAAGTATACATAGCATTCATTGGCATTGGATTGTGCTATTCTATGTTTCCAGGTTTCCAGTTCTTCGTCACTATAATTATATCGATACCAGTCGTCTTTACCATGCATTCGAAGATAAATGATGCCTGTAGAGTCTTCAATAAATTCCGGAAAATCATCCGGTGCCGAAAGGCTACATACTACTATGTTATAAGATGCTAAAAGATCATATACCTCTTGTTCGAACCAGGAAAGATGCCTGAATTCAATAACATTTATATATGTACTATCTAATTCTTTACAAAAAGATTCCATTTTACCCATGTTTTTATGTAGATTTCCTGGCAATTGCCACAAGACCGTGTTGATCTTTTTTTTCAATGGCTCAATGGATTCATAAAATCGATCAACATGAGGTTTGCTATCTTTTAATTTTTTCATGTGTGTGATGTAACGGCTGCCTTTTATTGAAAACCTGAAATGGGAAGGTGTTTGTTTGTTCCATTCGTCAAATGTTTCGCGTCCAGGAATTTTATAAAATGTATTATTGATTTCTACCGTGTTATAATGTTTTGCATAATATTCAAGCCATATATTCTTTTTCATTCCTTTTGGATAAAAATCTTCTTCCCAATCTTTATAATGATACCCGGAACAACCAATAAATTTTTTCATGACCAATATTTTTTAAAATTACACACTCTTACCCCGGAAAACAATCCCCGGGATTTATAATGTATTGTTATTTTGTTATTTTTGACAAGAAGGGCAATAATACCCGCTCCTGCCTGATACTTTGATTTTTTTAATATCATCGTTGCAAGGGCATTTACCTCCTTTTTTCCGTTGCGGTATTATAAAGTTATCCGGAAAGTTCGATGGTTCAGCCCCGGCATCTATCGCTGTTTCTAATACATGATGCATGGCATTATAAATCTTTACAAGTTTTTTCTCATCAAGGTTTTCCACTTTTGTTTGTGGATGAATTCGGGCATGGTGTAAAATCTCATCAGAATAAACATTGCCTATACCGGAGATTAAAGTTTGATCCATAAGTGTACTTTTAATATATCCCCGTTTATTTTTAAAGTATTCCAAAAACTTTTTCTTTAAAATGTTTAAAGCATCGGGGCCTATATCATTAGATTTTGCATATGAATCTGGTGACTCACAAACATCAATTTCCCCCAGCTTTCGTTTACTGATATAACTTAAATTCACATTCTCATCAAAAAATAGCAATAATGCAGAATATTTTGGTACTTCATCTTTAAAATATGTGACATCACCCGTCATTCCAAAGTGCATAACCATCCATTTATTGTTATCAAATTCCACAAAACAATTTTTGCCCCATCGCTGTGTAGATATTAATTTTTTATGTTTAAATTCATCTAATGAAGATGTTTTTATTATTTTATCAATTTTAACTGAAAAATCTTTTAATGTATGATTTAATGCTTTTGTTTCTATTGTTTTCCGGTATACTTCTACGTCTGGTAATTCAGGCATAATATTTATTTTAGTTATACAATTCCAAAAACTATGCCACAAAAGATTTTTATAAACACATAGAT
>CAZJWE010000408.1:0-1731 GCA_964549265.1 uncultured Bacteroidales bacterium
TATTTTCAAATGCATCCTTCTTTAGATATCCTAATTCAAAAGCTATCTCTGTTTATATTTTAATTTTTTAATGGTCAGATGGAGCCCGCCATGAGTTTAGTCTATTGACTTTGTACAATATAAACAAATACATTATAATCATGCTCGTGTTTGTCAATTTTTTTGTCATGGCTTGGTTCATGTTCTTTTTTCTTGTCTACTGAATTCTGTCTACTGAATTCTGAATTCTAAAAAAAACTATTTCCACATAAATTGCATTAGCACACCATTTCTTAACATTAATTTAACATTAGAGTGTTTTAAAATCAATTTGATTACATTCAAATAAATGATATTCAGGGTTTTATTCTTAAGGTGTTAATCATTTGTGTTTTTGGGTTGTTTGAATGCAATTAAAAAATTAATAAAAATTTAACATTAATTTAACTGTTATGTAACGCTACTGTTGTAATATTGAAGTAGATTTTAAATTTAATCACTAAATTATATTAATATTATGAAAATGAAAGCATTAATACTCGCAGCAGGCATTGCATTAGCAAGTATTTCGACATATGCAGACAGCAATACGAAAAAAGAAGCAACAAATACAGCAGCAAGTACCTGCATTAAGGGCAAAGTAATAGATGTAACAACCGGCGAGGCGTTGCCGGGTGTAGAAGTGAATATAGAAGATTACAAAAAGAAAGCGTATACAGATTTTGATGGTAATTTTGTGATTGATAACGTGAGGCCCGGAGGGTATGACATTGAGATCTCTTATATTTCATATAAAGAGATTGTTAAAGAAGTAGATATAAATGATGCTTCATCAATGCAAGAATTAAGAGTAGAATTAGAAAAAGTTGAGTAGCTAAAAATTTTTAATAACAGATAAAAAAAGGCCGGAAAAATTTCCGGCCTTTTTTTGTTTGATAATTTCGAATGTTTAAAATTTAATATTCTCTTTTTTCTATCACTTCTCCTTTTTCATTGTATCGTGTCCAGGCACCTGCTTTTTTATCATCGATATAATACATTTCATAGCGTAATACACCATCTTCGTCCCATATAGACCATTTACCATTTTTTTTATCATTGGCAAAATTAGCTTCTGAAATTTTTAATCCGTTTGGGCCAAATCGTTCCCATGTTCCATGTTTTTTACCATTTTTATAAGAACGTACTTCTTTCACAGTGCCATCTTCATAGTAATAGGTCGCGACACCATGATATACTCCATTTTTTAAATGAATAGAAACTTTTAAATTCCCATTTTCATATTTTTCAACGTATTTTCCTTCATATAATTCATTTTCTTCATCATAATAAAAGCCATCAATTTTGTTGATTTGAGCAAGGCAGGTTGACGTTAATATAATAAAAAAAATAAAAGCAGTACCTTTTTTACTTAGTTGTTTCATATTGAATTATTTTAATGTTAGTAGCTTATTTTTGTATTTGGCAGTTCTTTTATAAAAGACATGATTGTATCTTTAGGGATTTTATTTTTTGATAAATGCAATGTTTTTAAATGTGTCATTTGTTTAATGCTTTGAGGTAATGATGTTAATTGATTGTTTTTTAAATTTAAAACCTTCAAATTCTTTAAATATACAATTTTTTCCGATAATTGAGAAATATTATTGTTATTAAGATTTAAAACTTTTAAGTTTTCATTATTATATAATTCACCAGGTATTTCATTGATGTTATTGTATCCCAAAAGAATTTGGTTAATCGTTTTCATTT
>CAZJWE010000409.1:0-1727 GCA_964549265.1 uncultured Bacteroidales bacterium
TCTTATTCATTATATTTGTTTTTTGAAAGAAAGGAATTAATAGAAGTCCCCTTAACTGATGTAAATACGTTAATTGATACAGGATCGAATGAATCTGTGGTAAATTATATTTATGACATCTATACAGGTGTTGGAAAAAAGAAGGTTGATCAGGTCATTTTAACTCACAGTCATTTTAATCATTTGTTCTGAATCTCAGCCTGGGCCTGCTTTGGATTCACCCATCGGTAATTTCCGTCATGACTGTCACTGAATCCTACATGGCTCCAAAAACTTTTTGCTGTATATCTTACATTCTCTGCAATTATTTCACGCGACCGTTCTTTAAACATTTCAATGGCCATTTTGGCAAATCCGTTTCGTTCGTATTCCGGGAAAATATTGATGGTTTTAATAATGGTCTTCGAATAAATCCGTTTAATCCTTGCTTTGCCTACACGCTTGTCATTGCAATCAATGTTTACCCATTGGTATTTTGAATCACCATTTATTGATTCAAAATGAATTTTTATCTGTGTTTGCATTGTGATATTGAAGTATTGTCTGGATGTAAAACCGGAAGCCCTCTTCCTGACTCATCCGGTTGTTAAGTGTGTATATATGATTCATTAAATCAATCAAGATTCAATGTATATTCAGCATTGTGTTGCTTGAACAGATCAAAATCTTTGATGGTTTGATCTAACAATAATTGATGTAATGAAATGATAAAATGGACATTGGAATTGATGATACACGTTCCTTGTATGTATTCTTCAATTCGTTTTTTTGTTGATATTATTTCTCTTGAAGATACAGAAAATCCCCCCAAATAATAATCCATTAAAAAACCAACCTTCAAATATTGATTCTCGGTTTTAAAACTATGATCGAGTAAGATGCATGCATTGTCATTTTTTTTGATGGGCTTCATTCCCAATTTAACCCTGGTATTAATTACAGGAAATGGTTCAGACCAATCATAAAATACCAATGTTGGATTTGATGCCAATTGCTCTGTTTTAAAAGGATTGTAATGAATTATTTCCTGTGCTCCATTTTTTGGTACAGCAAAATGGTAACCGGATAATGCGAAGGTTAAAAAACTTTGTTTCATTAGTATAGAATTTAGGTTACATAATTTTTTTATTGATTCATAATTTTTTAATTTTATTCACTTCGTTCATGAGATGGCTTTGCTAAGTTCAAAGATAATTTCTCGTATTCAACTACGCAAGGTCATAAATACCTGTTTTTATATAGATACATAGTAATACGCTGTATAGTTAGTAATTGAATCAGATACTGTCTGAAATGACCATGACTAAAATCATTCTGTATTGGTGATTTAGGTCACCCTGGACGGAAAGAGAAAGTAAAAAATTGAATTGTTAATGGTGAATGATTAATGATTAATCAAAATTCAAGGCGGCTCTCGATGGAGATGCTTTCCGGTCGGGCTACGCCCTCCCTTCAAGCATCTCCATCGAGAGAGACAATATATAGATATTATAAAACAATAAGTCAAAGAACAAATATAGTTTAAATATATTTTTGTGTCATATGGCACAAAGATAGGTGCAGGGAGTTTTATCCAATATTTGAGACTGCCACCGGGTACCACTGCTGACTTGCTTCATCAAGGGATGCTTATGCAGCCACGAAAACGTACCCGGAATGCACCACAAAAGCTTCATTGCGAGGGCTTTGCCCGAAGCAATCTATTTGGATAAAGCATAAGTGCTAAT
>CAZJWE010000410.1:0-1718 GCA_964549265.1 uncultured Bacteroidales bacterium
TTTCTTTTTGTAATTGAAAAGAATCTGTACTTATGTTTTTAATCATTTTTATCATACTACCAGAGCTATTAAACATTTTGAAAGTATAACTATTAAAGTCGGGATTTGAAAAACTTATGATTGTTGACTCACTAAATGGATTTGGAAAAATTTTAGTTTTTTTTTCAATGCTCGGAATATTGATGCCTGTTTGTTGTGCATTAATCAGCGTATCAATTCCATCGTTACCTGATAATTCAATAAGTTTAACATTATAAAAGTTTGAAGTACAATCTCCTATTTTTATGTTTATATCATGTAGACAATAACAATCACAAAGATTTCCTGTATCAATCCTAGTGAAATAAATTGAATCCTCAAATACTTCATATTTTATTAAATGTGTCCCACAACAGTTAGCAATAATTTTACCTGCTAAAACGATTGTGTCATTTTCTAATTCTATAGAAATACTTTGTTTTTCGGAACCACCAATTGGTTCATTGCATTCAATATCTGAATACATTATCGTATCTGTTTGCTGTGAATATGCAGAATAACAGACCAATAAAATTGAATAAAACAATAATCTTTTCATTGTCATTTAGGATTTAGTTTAAAATATAATCAGTATATCAATTTAATTCTTTTTTCATTCTACAATGTTTCTTTTTAGCACTATCGCTCTTGCTATTACAGCCAAACTGGACTGTAGAACCATCATCATGTACAGTTACAGAAGTAAGATGGTTGGAATTTGGATCATTTATCCTGATGCAATAGCCGTTTTCATCCAATGGCCCTAAATCAGCATTAGAATCATCTCCATCCGGATCATCGGGGCTGCACGCGGGGCATGTAGCAGGTTTTTCACCTATCCCCCACCAATAATAACCATCATTGTCTTTATCATAACATTTTATATCGTTGTCAGTATAATTCAGGGAAGTCAGGGGCGTAAAAACAGGATATGTATGTCTTGGTTTGTTTAATATATAGATATAACCAGGATGTGAAGATTCGGGGTATTGACTCCATCCTTCATACGTGTTGCTTTGTTTAAAAATAAAATACGTGCGCCCAATATACATTGAATCATAAGCATCTATTATATCGCCACCAATATAGTTTATAACATCCCCAATTTTAATTGTGTCATACCCAACAACCAACATGACATGAGACCATCCTGAATCTGGATGAACTCCCGCCATAGGCCCCTGTTCGATTAATTGTTTTTTTATCTTTCCCATAGATGGGTATATAAACGAAAGTGAATCAATTTTTCTTTCATTCGAAAATGAATCAATTTTTATTCGTTCACTTGGAGAATTACATACATCATCGCAATCGCCATCATCAGCTATATATGGGTAACAATTTTCATCAACAACACCTGACTCTCTTATATATAGCAATGCTGTATCAGTAAACCAACGTTCAGCTAACTTATGAGAACAAGATACTATAGCTTGTTCAGAAAGATCAACATCCAGATGTTGATTGTAATATAGATTTGTCAATGCTTCTACAGAGGCAATGGCAGCAAATGCCCAGCAGGTTGGAACGCTTCTCCATTCCCCACCGGCATCTATGCAGGGTTGTTGCGAGGCACTGTTCCAGTTTGCTCCAATATCACACCGTATAACGCCATCAAGCCAGCAACCTGCCTGACACACGTTATCAGTCATCCAACCATTGGAACCTCCATAATATGGAGATGCCGGATCATCTGCTCC
>CAZJWE010000411.1:0-1712 GCA_964549265.1 uncultured Bacteroidales bacterium
TCAAACCAATCCTGCAAATCAAGGTTCAGACAATTAAATAATATAAAATATACATATCCAGGGTACCGGATTAACAGTTTTTCGATGCGAAGAACATGGCCACATTTTTCCATTGCTCCGAAATCCGTTTGTAAACGTTTAAAAACGTTTATTTTAATATGGTTATGTGCTTGTTTTTTATATATTTGCATAAAACAAAAAAAGATATTATGTTTGTTTATGCCCAAATATTGCCTACAACGACAATTGGCGTTGTAGAATTGTTACAGGGCATTTAAGAAACTACATAAGCTGAATGATTTATATAATTAATAAACATAAATAGATGTATAGATTTGAACCAGGAAGTTATCAAACACCATCAGGATTTACTCCTGCAATTGCTTGCTACAAGATAACCAAAAATAAAGAAGAAATATTTGAATATATTTTAACCAACATAAATGCGATAGAATTGACCGAACAAAAAGCAGTTGAAAGTGCTGAGAAATCATTAAATAAGGCATTTCAAAAAAGACAAAAAACAGGCAATGATAATGATGTAGCGCAATCTTTAAAATCAGATGGATTTATTAAAGTGGACAATCCTCAATTTGCAAAAGAATAAGTGAGCACAGAGAAAAGAAATTAAGAAATACTCGTTTATTATGAACTTAAAAATTGAAGATAGCGTAATTGTAAAACAAGGAACAAAAGAGCCTGATTCAGAAGAATTTGAAATTGGAGGTTGGCAGGGACGAGTTGTAGAAATAGATACTGAGACTGATAAAGATAATATTCTGATTACAATAGAATGGGATTCTTTGACTTTGGAACAATTACCTTCTAATTTTATACAACAATCTGAGATTGATGGGCTTGATTGGAAAAGCATGATTTTATATGAATCAGATATTGACAAAACAGTACCAAGAGATAAAAAGGAGAAGGTAAAAAAGATTCAAGATAAACTGTCAGATGATTATTATTGGGCTTCGCATGGAGAAGAAGGATTAAGGATTTCAAATGTTTTAGGTAATGTGAAACAAAGTAATGAGATGAAGTGCTTTGAAACTTGGGATAAATACCTTGATGAAAACTTATCATTTCCAATTCCTGCAATAGTTGATGAATCTAAAGAAAACTGGTTAATAAAAAGTGGAGATAAGCTTTTGATTAAATCATTATCAAATATTGTTGACATGTATGGGATTATTGCAAAGGTTAAACTTGAAAGAAAAACTTACGAGTATCCTCTTTGTGATTTAGAAGTCATAGATGTGAAAAGTAAAGATTATCAATTGATTAACGATTATAGGATTTGGTTTGCTAATAGATGATTAACCAAAAACGCCCTGTAACACACAATATAGCAAATGGCGGGTGGATATGTTGAAAATGAAACATTGTGCCACGCTCCAAGTGCGTATCGGTTTGAAAGTGAATCGCCCGCAAACCGCCACATTGCCATATTGCCATCCGTTCAGGTTTTATAGCAAAAGATACTCCTGTAGTAATGATTACAAAAAAATAAAAAAATAAATTACTATAAAAGTTGAAAAAAATCAATAATTTTGTTATATATTAATGCAAATAGAAATAAATATATTTAGTAATGTTAAGACTTAATTTAGATAAGAAGACTGAGGAACAATTTAATAAATTATTGAATTTGCACAGTAATAATTATTCTGATTTAATTAAATCATTAATAGATTATCGCGTTCACGAGC
>CAZJWE010000412.1:0-1706 GCA_964549265.1 uncultured Bacteroidales bacterium
GGCCTATTGCATTTAAAAACATTATAAATATTATTAATTTAAGTTATGAAATAGTTCTTCCTTGCTTCTAAAATAGTAGTAAACAGAGCCTTTGGCTTTGTGTGCATTAAGTGCGATATCATCAATGGTTGTATTATGATAGCCCAGATTGCTGAAGAGGTTTGCTGCAACCGATAAAATTTCATTCCTGGTGTTTTCTGTTTTCATGAAAACTGACTATTTTCAAGATTTAGTACAAAAATAAACTATATTATACTTTTTTCCAAAAATAATGTTTGTTATTCTTTATAAAAAGAACAATGTATATTGTTTTATATGTTTTTTATAAAATGTTTGTGAACATTGTAATCAATAAAATGTTACTTTTATAACGCTAAAAAATAATAAAATTAATAATTGGAGGACAATATCATGATCAGTAAGAAAATAGAAAAAGCTTTAAATAACCAGGTTAATGCTGAGATGTATTCAGCATACCTTTATCTTTCTATGGCAGCTTATTTTGAAGGTATTAATTTAGGTGGATTTGCCAACTGGATGCAGGTGCAGGCCCAGGAAGAGATGAGTCATGCCATGAAAATATACAGGTATATCAATGAGCGCGGAGGACGTGTAATACTTAAACAAATTGATAGCCCGCCAACAGAATGGAAAGATACAGTTGAAGTGATGGAACAAGTTTATGACCATGAACAAAAAGTTACTTCAATGATCAATGATTTGGTAAATATTTCAACTGATGAAAAAGACCATGCTACAGTAAACATGTTACAGTGGTTTGTTGCAGAGCAGGTAGAGGAAGAAGCAAATGCTGACGAATTATTGCAGCAGCTCAAATTGATTAACGGGAAAGGGCATGGATTATTAATGCTTGACCGTGAATTGAAGCAAAGAGGTTTTGTTGATGAAACACAATCCGAAGAATAGGGCATTGAACCGAAATAATTTGTTATTTTTATTTTGTGTTACCCATAATGTATTTTTTTGTTAAATTAAAATCTTTATTACGATGGAAAACGAAAAGCAGAAAACATTTCCCCTTATAGGGGATGAATTTCCGGAATTAAAAGTTACAACTACCCGCGGTACAAAAAGTTTGCCAGGTGATTACAAAGGAAAATGGTTTGTATTATTCAGCCATCCGGGAGATTTTACACCGGTATGCACCACGGAGTTTATTTCTTTTGCCAAAAAGCGTGAAGAATTTACAAAACTTAATACCGAATTAATCGGGTTATCTATTGACCAGGTTTTTGCTCATATAAAATGGGAAGAATGGATTGAAGATACCATGGATGTGCCCATACCATTCCCGATTATTGCCGATTCCTCTGGTGATGTATCCAAATCATTGGGTATGATACACCCTGGAAAAGGATCGAACACTGTTAGGGCGGTATTTATTGTAGACCCTAAAAGTATTATCCGGCTGATTCTTTATTATCCCCAGGAGATTGGCCGTAATATGGACGAGATTATCCGGTCTCTTAAAGCATTGCAAACCAGTGATAAGAACAATGTCGCTACACCGGCTAACTGGCCTGAAAATGAAATAATAGGAGATAAAGTTATTATTCCACCGGCAAAAGACGTTGATACTGCTAAAGCCAATGCCAAAAAATATGATAATTTTGATTGGTGGTTTTGTTATAAGGAACTTTAAAGTTGTATATTAATGAATATAAAAGGTACAAAAACAGAAAAGA
>CAZJWE010000413.1:0-1695 GCA_964549265.1 uncultured Bacteroidales bacterium
TTTTCCAACCCCCATAAATAAATTGCAAGTTACCATTAAATTCGTGGTAGAACCATATAAAAAAATAATTATTTACATTAATTTTAAGCAAGGTATGTTTCATTCATAATATTATTTTTAATTTTGCCTCACCTTTACGCTGTTCAAAATTTATTTAAATGGAAGAACTATTAATTGAGAAAAAATATTATTTGCCTTTTATCCATTTTAATCCTGCAACAGGAATCCTTAAAATGCATGGGAAATCTATATTAGAAGATCCTGATGCATTTTATAATCAGATTTTTTACTGGCTGCACGAGTATTTTGCCACCTCCCCCCCTAAAACAATTATTGAAATCAACCTGGAATATATAAACAGCAGTTCTTCAAAATATCTACATAAAATGTTTCAGTTAATTAATGATGAATGTAATGCACAAAGAAAATGTGTTGTTCATTGGTATTTCGAAGAAGATGATGAGTCCATTAAAGAGCTCGGAGAACAGTTTGATGCCATTTTTGATCTTCCTTTTGAATTGAAGAAATTTTAATGATCTGTTTTATAGTTTTCTGATATTTTTTTACTTTAGCACTTACAAACTATGGAGAGATGCCGGAGTGGTCGAACGGGGCGGTCTCGAAAACCGTTGTCTGCCGCAAGGCGGACCGGGGGTTCGAATCCCCCTCTCTCCGCAGTTTCAACACGAGTTTAAAATGGCGGGAGGTGGAGAGTAGTACATAACGAAGATGCTATAGACACCGAAAAAAATGGGGTCTTTGGCAGTCAGCCGTCTACTCTATAAAGTATAAGCATATTACCAATTAAATTGCTTTGCACATCTGTTGATTTTTTCTTATTTTGCTCAGAAATGACTCCAATATCGCTTAAAGTAGTATCTGAATGCGCTACTTTAACGTTTATACTTTTCCCATTACTGTCAATTTTACTCGACCATTCACTATTATTAAATTCTATTAATGATTTTTTTAACGCTTCTCTGATATTTTCTTCATGCAACCTGGTGACATCCATACTGGTCACTTCTATATGTTGTATAGGGGACTTCTAATAATTCCTTTGCATCAAAATTTTCAGAATTTTTCATAGACAATGAAAATTTTTGCAGCACTATCGGGATAATGCAAAAAAATTTGAAGCTGTATATGAGAAATTCTGAAAACCCTACGGGAACAAATATTATAAATAATCTGACAGCGTTAAAATTTTTCTAAATAGCTAAGGCTATTCAGAAAAATTTATGCCTTGCATCTTATTCATTATATTTGTTTTTTGAAAGAAAGGAATTATTAGAAGTCCCCTATAGTATTATAAAGCTTTTTGTTATCGTAATAATATTCTATAGAAATATCTGCAAATCCAAATTCATTAATAAGGGTTGTTTTTTCTGAAATCTTTAACTGCAGATGTTTCTTTTCAAAAAGTTTCATTTGCAAGGCTTGTGCAGTCAGAAAATGCGGAGTTAACTTTTAAATTTACATAGTAAATCTTTGGGCTTATATGAAAATAACAAACAACATATAAATAAGCTACCGCTTCTTATTCACCATTCCATTCTTCACTCTTTCATCCCTCCTTCCTCTTGCATAATATCTCCCGTCCATAAACTATTTCCATTTTCTTAATTCAAAAAACATCCGACAAAACAAAATTAGGGGGTAATGAAAATAATTATGTATGTTTTATATTGAATT
>CAZJWE010000414.1:0-1676 GCA_964549265.1 uncultured Bacteroidales bacterium
GACTTTTATGCTATGCGTGCCGGCTTCTGTACCGGTAATGCTTACCTGCAAATAGCCTTTGGTGGGGTTGGGCTGTACTTGTATATGCATACTGCCTTCCTGTAA
This sequence comes from uncultured Bacteroidales bacterium, assembly GCA_964549265.1. Lineage (GTDB taxonomy): Bacteria > Bacteroidota > Bacteroidia > Bacteroidales > JBBRXJ01 > CAYMKE01. The sequence continues at coordinate 106 of CAZJWE010000414.1, forward strand.
GCTTACAGGCTTTGGTGTTTCCTGTTGTGCAATGGTATCTGTTGTTGTGTTTTGTTGCTCTTTGCCGCTTTTTAGATACACGATCCTGCGGCTTATCCTGTTGCCATTCTCATCATACCCATACTCTATGGTTTGAGCTATTAGGGATGAGCTTATAATGATGCCGGTGAATAAGATGATAAGTGTTTTCATGATGGTTTATGGTGTTGGTTTTTTATTTTAATTCTTATTTTTTTTAAGGCACAAGTGAAAAACACTTGCGCCAGGGGGGGGGAAGCCCAGATTTTAAGGACTTTAATGCTTTATGGATAGGTGATTGTCCAGTTCATATTTTTTAAATCGTCAAGTGTTAAATCAAATCTTTTTAATACCGAATGGTTATTGATTAATTGGTTTAATCCGTTATTCTTTATAATATCTTCAGGAGTTACTTCACTTTTAACAATAAAAATCATCAGAGTATCAGAATTAACATAGTCATCAAAAAAAGCTTCCCATGTACAAAGCTCATAATGAGTTTTTGAAGAGTTTGGAAGGATATATGTTTCTCCCATTTTATAATTTTTAAAAGCTGAAACAGAATTTGTATCAGGATATCCCGCCGAATGAATAGCCCATATACTGCTATCAGACTGATTTGCTACTTTCAACCGTGAATCCCATTCGCCTTCACAAAAATCATGGTTTTCTTTGTCATTACAACAATTAAATGATAGACTAATAAATATTAATACAACAATATTCATAACTTTCATAATTGAACATTTAAGGATATAAAATTAGAGATAGTCCTATTGTAAAAAAAGCATATTCATACCATTTTGCATTATAATAATCTTTCCAATTATAATCATTTGTAAAATATGCTTGACCTCTATTTGATGCGTCCGTTTCTACTCTCTCATCCTGCCAAAGTGCACTTGGAATAGCATATTTGAAAGTATATAAAGGACCGCTTGACCTTCCCTGAAGATAATGCCCATATTCATGCCTTAATAAGTGCGATTCATTTAAGATATCTTCTCCAACGATATAATTGCCAAATGATACACCTCTATATCCAGGTAAATCATCATCGGTTGATAATACTGTAGCTCCTCTGACATAATCCACTTCCTTTATATTGAAAGAAATATTATGCCCATGTGCATTTAAATTTCCAATAATAGTATTTGGGAGTTCCCACGTAAATCGTGATAAATATTGCCAACCCCAACCAGGTTTGTCATAATCCACTATTAATAATCCTGCTTCAATCTTTAAAGCATTATTAGTTTGCGTACCTGGTTTTGTTGGGTCAAAATCAGACCAGGCACGACCAGAATAGGTATTTGCTGTGGGATCCATATCTGCCCATGCTTTTCTACGGTGTTTCCGTGATGTTATATCTAAACCGCCTTCAAGAAAAAGCTCCCTACCCCAAGATTCAGCGGTCTTAATAATAGCTTTTGCACCCTCTTTGATAAATGTCCACTTCACCAAGCCAAAAAGTTCGCCCGAAGGGTCTGTATATATAAGCGGATTATTCAACGCATATGCATACCAGTAAACCCCATTTTACAAGGACAGCT
>CAZJWE010000415.1:0-1674 GCA_964549265.1 uncultured Bacteroidales bacterium
GGATAATTATGTGCAAATGCCTGACTTTTCACAGAATTTTAATAGGTATGCGTATGCCATGAATAATCCGTTGGTGTATACGGATCCGAGTGGAGAATTAGCTTGGTTTGCCCCAATTTTAATAGGTGCAGCAATATATGGAACTGGAAACTTGACAGCCCACGCCATTAGAGGTGATGTAAACAGTTTTGGAGAAGGATTAAAATATTTTGGACAAGGTGCATTGGCAGGCGCAACGCTTGGTGCAGCTTATACATTTGCCCCGATGGTTCCTGTTATTGGCCCCGCATTACAAACAGGTATGCAAATATATGGTGGCATACAAATGGGTAGTGCTGCACTTAGCACAGTAAGCGGTTTAGGTCAAGGAATATTTGCAGGTGATTGGGGTGCGTTAGGTAATGCAGGACAGATGTTTTTGGGCAACTTTTATCTTGATGAAAACCGGTCTTTCTTTGGCGGCACATGGCAAGGCATAAGCAGACATACATGGGAATCTCCCCAAACATTAATCGGCCATACTTCATCACAAATGGTAAACACATTAGGACGAGCAAGAAGCGTGAGTTATTATGGAGGTGCTACTGTAACGGAAACTTATGCTGATGGATGGGGTGGAATTAGTTTAGGTAGTTATATTATTGGTTCACGAGGAATTACTGCAGATCCTAATAACCCACTATTTCAACATGAATATGGACATTATATACAAAGTCAAGCTGCTGGACCAATGTATTTATCAAAATATGGCATACCAAGTGCTTTGAGCAAAGAAGGCGTTGATCATAGCTTACATCCTGCAGAACAAGATGCTAATGCTAGAGCTCTTAGTTATTTTAATAGACATATTCCAGGATATTCAGGATGGCGACATGCTTTTAATCCTATTAATGGGTATAATCCAGCTCTAGCTTTTGATGATCCAGTGAATCAAAGAGCTATTAATAATTCTCGACTAAGACTTAGTTGGTATGATTATTTAATGTCTCCATTAAATGCTACACTTGTAGGAATACCTATTCCTGGATTAATTAACGCATTGATTTTAAATAGCCAATATTAAATTTTATTTTTATGAAAGCTATGAATTTTATTTTATTAATTTGTTTTCTTATGATGAGTAGTACATGTGAAAACGATAAAAAAGATAAATGCCATAAAATAATTAAGATGGTAAACCAGTCAGATAAAGCGATTTACGCTGAATATACTTTTGGTTATCCTGATACTACATATTTTAAATATGAACCAAATCCGACTTTAAGTCCAGAAGTACATAAAGTATCACCTGGTGAAACTAATACAATAGCTCTATGGAGTAGAAGTTGTTGGAAAGATAAATTTGATGCTTATATACCTTCAGATACTTTAATGATTTATGTATTTGATGCAGAAGTGTTAGAAACTACCCCATGGGACACCGTTGTATCTAATTATATGGTTTTAAGGAGATATGATTTGAGTTTGCAAGATTTAAAAAATATAGATTGGACGATCACCTATCCATAAAACATTAAAGTCCTAAAATCGGGGCTTCATTACTTTACACCGGATTATTTTCCACCTGGTTAAAAGAGAAATTAGCTATTTCGGTTTGTTGCCTGGCATGTTCAATGGTTATGCTTACAACATTGCCGTTTTTGTCCATTTCAATCAGAACATTTTCATTTAGGT
>CAZJWE010000416.1:0-1666 GCA_964549265.1 uncultured Bacteroidales bacterium
GTTTGTTTATGCCCAAATATTGCCTATAACGACAATTGGCGTTGTAGACTTGTTGGTGTGCATAGGCGCTGAGATGAGAGATCAATAATCATTGCCTGACTCAAAAAAATGTAGTAACTTTGAATAAAAAGAAAACAAAATGGATAGAATCGAAATAAAACAGAATTTCCATAACCTGATAGATAACATAGAAAATGAAAATATATTATTAGGGTTTTATGAACTTCTAAAAAGCAGGAGTGAGTCTGAGCAAGGTGAACTTTGGGGCAGGTTGTCTCATCAAGAGCAAGAAGAATTGATTAAGCTGGCTGATTCTTCCAATGATACTTCAAACTTGATTGACAACGAAGAAATGAAACGAAAGCACAAAAGATGGCTTTAAAACTTCCCTGGACAAAGAAAGCTGATCGTAAATTTGACAAGATCATTGAGTATTTAGAGGAAGAGTGGGGTGAAAAAGCAACCAAATCATTCGTCTTGAAAGTATATGATTTTCTTGATTTATTAGTTGAGTTTCCAGAAATAGGAAGTATGGAAAAGCCTGAAAATCAAATTAGAGGATTTGCCATAGTCAAGCAAGTGAATATATTTTACAAAGTTACTCGGAGAGGCATTGTGCTACTTGATTTTTTTGATAATCGCCAACACCCAAATAGAAAGTGATTTTGAAACCTACGACACACCAACAGGCTATCAACGCAGTCATGCCGGGGTTTTTGGCACGGTGGATAATGATACGGGTAATTGAAGGTTGCGAACTTTTTTGTACCTTTCTACCTGATAAACCCGGCACGAGCGTTATAGCCAAAACGTTGGCGGTAATGCCAAGACATCTGAGAATTAATCTTCTGATTAAATTTGAAAAGTTTATTCATATTTTGTAAATTTGACTATGAGTAAAAAGCAAGACATAGAAAGTGGAATTGATATTGAAATAGATGAATTGACCAATTCTATTAAAAACATTGTTACTGGTGACAGTTTTGCAACGGAAGTCATGAGAATTAATAAAAATGACTTGAAAAAAATCACCAAAAAAGAGGGTTGGCAATTTGATTGGAAATTAGAATTAAAATATCCAGAGAGAGATATTTACAAATTGACAATCATAAACAATCAATCTATTATTCAGGGGTTAATGAGTATAGAAGTGAAATTTGACCATGTTTATATGCATCTGATTGAAAGTGCTTCGTTCAATAAAGGGAAAAGCAAAATGTATTCTGGAGTGCCAGGAAATTTAGTTGCATTTGCTTGTAAAGTATCTTTTCAAAGAGGACATGAAGGAAATGTGGCTTTCATTTCAAAAACACAGCTAATTGAACATTATATGGAAAGTCTTGGAGCGTTCCATGCAGGAGGAAGGATTATGATTATTGATACCGTTGCTGCCAAGATTTTAATGAATAGATATTTTTCAAATTTAACGTGATTTAACTATGACACAAAGAAAAAAGAATAAAGAACTGAATGTAGATTCTATTGGGAATCAAAAACCATTATCTCAAATGGAAGAGAAGTTAATTAGTGACTTTATTAAAAAGAGAAAAACTAAGTTGAAAACTAAAGAAAAGAAAAAAGAGAATGCTGATTGATGAAGGCACATACCGGCAATATACAGGAATATGAGCGGTCTGCAAGACCCAGCGAGTATTAGCTTCGCTGA
>CAZJWE010000417.1:0-1660 GCA_964549265.1 uncultured Bacteroidales bacterium
CCTTTTCGTCACTATTTTTCTATTCATCGAAGCCCGAAAAATACGCAATTCTTTCTTACGGCGCGCCCGAATTCCAACCGTCACACGAGAATTATCTGAAATCACATCAGAAATTTCACAAAATTTAAATTTAAAAACAAAAAAAACTATTAATAAACAATTTTATTTTCGTTTATGGTATAATTATCATGTTATTGAATTATGGAAAGATGCAGATTCTATCCTGCATGGAGAAATCACAAGTTTTGTTTACTGGTATTCAAGAAATTACAACAAAAAAGACACTGTTTATATTAAGCATAAAATTTCTAAAGATGAGGTTATCAAAGCGATCAAATTAATATTTACAAGTGATCTTTTTGATATTCCAGACACGACTACTTTTCCAAAAATTGAAAGAGATTGTGAAACTTATTCATCATTGATAGAGTATTCAACAAATAAAAAATATTATTTTCATCCTTTTTATAGTGATCTTGAAAAAACTCCCCATAAAGAAGCACATATTGTACATAATTTAATTACTAGTATAACAAATACAATACAAATACCAGAGACAAAAGATTCTTTAATTACTATTTTACCCAAATCTGGTGGTTATCAATTCCCTTTAAATTGTGGTGGAAGTTATTTTCATCAACGATGGTTTTCTATAGGCTATCATGCTAGTACGAAACTTCCTTATGGAATACACTTTTTTTATTACAAGCCATATTTTTTCAAACACTATTTCCCAATTCAATTGAATATATTAGCAAGAATAAATGAATCGAAAAATAATGATTTATATTTTCATTTATTAAAAAACGATTTAATTAATATATATAAAGTAGTTGGTTCAATTTTAATTGAATATAGATATCGGAATATATCAATGAATGATTTGGATGTATATCTAAACAATTATGGAATTGTTTTTTTAGGGGATTATAATAATTTTGGATTTTCTTTAGGTATAAATAATTTATATGATTCAAAACTAAGTTATTTGGGATATAAATATGGATTATCATATTCTTATAGACACTTTACTGTTAATTTTAATTCAGTTGTTTTTAATAAATGGGTTGACTTCGATTTTAATATTACGAAGGATTTTTATTTTCATAAATCAAATAGAGTAAGAAGTATAACAGGAAAAGGAATTTCATTATCTTTAGGATTTGAAACCTTTAAGACATATAAGGATTTTTCTTTTGGATTGTCTTATGTGTTTTAAAAGATTTGAGTGTTTTACCCCCCCCTGGCGCAAGTGTTTTTCACTTGTGCCTTAAAAAAATAAGAATTAAAATAAAAAACCAACACCATAAACCATCATGAAAACACTTATCATCTTATTCACCGGCATCATTATAAGCTCATCCCTAATAGCTCAAACCATAGAGTATGGGTATGATGAGAATGGCAACAGGATAAGCCGCAGGATCGTGTATTTAAAAAGCGGCAAAGAGCTACAAAACACAACAACAGATACCATTGCACAACAGGAAACACCAAAGCCTGTAAGCTTACAGGAAGGCAGTATGCATATACAAGTACAGCCCAACCCCACCAAAGGCTATTTGCAGGTAAGCATTACCGGTACAGAAGCCGGCACGCATAGCATAAAAGTCATCACCATGCAAGGCAAGCCGGTGTATGAGAATGCAGCATTCAGGAG
>CAZJWE010000418.1:0-1657 GCA_964549265.1 uncultured Bacteroidales bacterium
GTGTTGAACTGGCACCAGGCACTACAGCGATGCCAACCATCCACGCAGAAACGGCTGATCCGAACGCAACTGTAAATATTGACACTGCAACAAATCTGTACGGAACGGAAGCAGAACGCACAGCGACAGTAGAGGTGACAGCAGAAGACGGAACAACAATCGTGTATACATTAATCTATGATATTGTCAGATACAGATTGACAACAGAAGTATCTCAGCCGGGATATGGTTCCATTACTTTGGATACGGTAACGTCAGACAATCTGTATGCTTATGGAACAGTGGTAACAGCTACTGCTGAACCGGCAGACGGATATGAGTTTGATAAATGGGAGGGAGTTTCGACAGATACTAATGTTTCAACAAGTGTAACGATGGATTCGAACAAGCTTCTGAGGGCTGTATTTATTGAAGAAGACATAGAGACTTATCTTTTAATGGCCTTTGTTGTGAATGGTTCTATTGAAAGCGTATCGCCGGATCGATTTGCTTACAGGTTGGGCACAGAGGTTACGATTACAACAAAAGCTGATTCCGGATATAGTTTTAGTATGTGGTCGGGAGATACAGCTAATGCTGAATATAAGAATGAAAACAAACTAAACAGCATAACTTTTGTGATGAATTCAAATAAGATCATCACAAGTCATTACAAAAAGCACGGAGTAGGCATTGACGATATATATTCAGGTCAGAAATCCATAATTTATCCAAATCCATTATTAGAAGGCAATGTTTATTTGGAACTGGCAGGATATGTGGAAGGAGAACAAGTTGATGTATTAACCTATAGTGTACTGGGAGAATTGGTGGATCAAAAAGAAGTAAAGATTGAATCAAGTCAATCAACAGTGGTTGAATTGTTCAGCCATCAAACAAAAACAGAAGGATTGTATATAATCCAAATCAATACAGAAAATGGGCAACAAAATCTGAGATTGATTGTTCAATGATACTTTGTTATTAGGTGATATTTATGGTTTAAAAAAGGGTGAGTTTTTCTCACCCTTTTTTAACCTAAATGCAACATATGTGGCGGCTTGATATAAAGATGAATTTTCCGGGTTAAATAGATCACCATCAATTCATTCTGTTTTTTTATGCTCCTGAAGCATTGACATTGCAAATATATAAATTAAATGCTTTTTGTTAGTTTGTTATATTGTGCTTCCTATTAGGTTAAGTGGGTATAGGGGATATAAGGGTTGTATGTGCATGAAGGGGAGTGAGTGCCCTTTCCTTTTTACCTATCATAATCATGTTCGTGTGTGTGAAATTTTTGTCATGGCTCGGTTTATATATTTGAAATATGGTGAATAATTAGGCGTTTATAAAAAACAATCAATAACTAAAATAAAAAACTCATATTATTGAAATTTAAAATAAATATTGTAAATTAGATTATTTAAATACATCTATATTCTTGTAAAACAGATGCAATTTATTCGATATTACTTTATACTTTTTTATATAATTTGTTCATGTATTATTGCCAATGCTGCTGACCGTGACATTGATTACAAAAACCTTGCCTTTGAAAATATTACAAATGAAGAAGGAGAGGTACCGCCTCCTGTGGGTACAATAATTCAGGATGAGCAGGGATTTATTTGGTTTGGTACAGCTGATGGTCTTTATCGCTATGATGCTTATACCT
>CAZJWE010000419.1:0-1651 GCA_964549265.1 uncultured Bacteroidales bacterium
TTTTTATCTTCACCCATCAGTTTAACTTTTCGATTTAACTATATTGTTTAACCATCTGGCAAATATAGATCAATTTAACAGGAAAAATCAAGTGTTTTTTCAGAAATTTCAATAAAGAAAGTTATTATAATTTGATTATATGTACTTTACAGGTTCTATCTTTTAACACTTTTCTTTGAGATATGGGGTCTTGACTTATAAAAAGTGCAATTTCTTATGGGGTTGTTGGGGTTTAGGTTTTATAATACAGATACAGGCTTGCCCTCCAAAAAATACCTGTGAAGTTGTTCTGCCAAAAAAGAAAAGCACCCTGTTAGTGTTTCCACTATCAGGATGCTTTCATAAATATTATATGTTTTCCCTTCTGCGCTAGTTGATGATGGTGGTTGTATTCCAGCCACTCCAATCGCTGTATATTCCCTGAATTTCAACTTTTGCTTTGGAGCGAAGGGTGTTGATACCGTTAGGAGCATCTTCTGTTCCAAGCGGAAATTTGTAGCTGCCTTCATTATCGGTTTCAAGTTCACCGGTAGTGAATTCTCCGTCCCATACCCATTCACCATCATTTAACTCGGCATAAATCTCAATCATGCTGGCCGATTCAGATTCATCTTTGATGTGGATGTAAACAATATCGTTATCATGATCGCTGCTTACACCTGTAATTTCCGGTGCCGGACGGTCAATCGGGTCGGGTCTGCGCGGTGTTACGCTGTGTTCGTAACTTTTGTGTACATCACCATCATAGGTTATTGCAGCGATGTAATACGTGTATTCCTGATCGAAGCACAGGCTTGAGCTTTCATCCCTGTAATCAAAATGATTGTCCCAGTAAGTGATATCATCTGCCAAATCATATTCTTCGATTAATTCGCCATTACGATAATATTCAAATTTATCGATGATATCATTGGGATGTTCTTCACCCACAAAGAAATCAAGTTTAATATACCTGACGTATGCGCTGCTGCCTTCACCGCCAACGGCTGCTCCCACATCAAGCCAGGGCCTGGCAGAGTGTGTGGTAGCGATTTCGATGGTGTCGCTGTACATATTTTCATAGTTCACAAACATCCGGTAGGTTTTCCCATAGTCCGTTCGTTCGTTCCAATAGGAGGTGTCATTTAAATTGCCTTTAATTCTGTCAAATTCACCACCATCTTCAGAATGGTAAATGCTGTAACCAAATTCACCATCAGTAACATCCTGAAATGTAAGCTTGACAGATCGTCCGTTATTAGAAGAGAGACTAGCGGTTAAGCCGGGAATTTTCCCTGTAGCTTCAGGTTCACTGTTGTCATCGTCATCTGTTGAGCATCCCACGAATGAAATGCTGACAATCAGCATCAAATAAATAAATTGTTTCATAATCTCTGTTTTCATAAGTCATTTGTTTTTGCGTTAATTATATTTTTTCTTTTGAAATTATATTTTCGTATAGGTATTAGCATTAGTTGCAGCTCAGAAAAGAATCTGAAAAATTATTTACGAAAATCTGTTACGCATTTATTCTTGTTGGTAAAAAAAATTTATAACGGTGTAAACAAGATTACTTATCGAATGCAGAGATTTGACCTTCACAGGACTAAATAGATTTCTTGCCCAATGTTTCGCTTATAGGACTTTAAAAATGCCTAAACTTTTATAGCGC
>CAZJWE010000420.1:0-1642 GCA_964549265.1 uncultured Bacteroidales bacterium
CAGCAGCGGCTAACCAAACCCATTCTCCATCAGGATCCGTATACACCAACGGATTGTTCAACGCATACGCATACCTGTTAAACCCAAGCGTATAATCCGGCATTTGAACGTAGTTGTCGGGGCTGAGGAACTGGCCTGTGGTGGGGTCGTACACGCGGCCGTTCATTGTCTGAACCTTGATTTGCTTGATTTGAGGATTACATGATTTATTAAGGGTTACATGTTCGGGTGTCTTTTTGCTTGATAACCCCTGCTTGAATATATATGTTACTGTTAAACTCATTTTGTACTTTTCTGCTATATAAAAAAGCAGGAAAGTAAAATGCAACCGGTATGTTTTGTTATTATCCATTCTTAATCAAGTAATCATTAAATCCTTTTAATCACGGTTCAGACAATATATTGTTCAATGTTTAAAAATACAAAATTTTATATAAAATAGCAGGTTAACCATGTTGGAAAAGATAATTTGGGTTACAACCGACGACGAAGGAGGAGCTCAGCGAAGCTAAACCCAAATTAGCGGGCTATATAAATGCTATATTACTACTTTTGGATTGACGGTACAACCGTCAATCAGCCGGGTTGTTGTTTGTTTTTAATTCTTTTTTTGTACAAGGCACAAGTGAAAAACACTTGCGCCAGGTGGGGAGTCAGCCGACTACTCGATTATAGGCAGGCTTTTTTCTCATTCAGCCAAGTTAGAAATTATTAAATTATCTTCTAAAATTAAAAATCTATAACAATGATATTTCTGTGGGTTTCGTCCACCCATATCAGGTAATTCATCTTCTATTATTTTATAATCCCAAGTGGAGTTTTCTGAAAAAATGTTACCTGTATATCCTATTACATTATTTTTTGTGAATATTATTTTATTGTCACTGTTTTCGATTCTTACGTGAATACTATCAAACACTTTTTTTGTTAACGTATGTGGTTTTGTATTTAAATCGTTTGACACGAATAATACTTCATTCCAATCATAACTCCCTTCATTATTCGGCAATATAGTAAATTCAGTATTTTTGTATCCACCTCCTCCGTCAGAATGACGATATAAGCCCCCCTCAAGATATTCCGCCTTAGGATATAGAGTTATGTTAATAGAACTTTCTGTTCTATTTTGAATTAATATTTGTACTGTTTCATGCACTTCTTCTTCACAGGAAACACATAAAAATATAAAGGCAATCGAAATTAAAATCTTTTTCATACTATTGTTATTTTTATTATTTACTTCTTCGACAAACCGTATAATGGTTTGGCCCCTATTAATCGTGTCATTTTTCTAAAATTATTTTTTGTGTTAATACTTTATTATTTATCTCAGCAGAAATAATATACAAGCCGTTTTCAAAAGAATTAAGATTTATTTCATACAGGTTATTCTTAATGCTATTTTGTTGAAAACAAAGCATACCTAGCGTAAGTTTATTATAAAATTACCAAAGGTAATATGTATCAAATATATACCCTGGGGAAATCGGGATAAGTTAATTTGTTTTTTTCTGCGTATTCATTTTTTCCTGTGAATATATAACATTTCCGGTTGAATTTATAATTTTAAGCGAATAAGGGATGGTGTGGTTGTTACATGCAATGGTAAACATGCCATCCGACGTGGGATTGGGGTATATCT
>CAZJWE010000421.1:0-1613 GCA_964549265.1 uncultured Bacteroidales bacterium
ATTGATGGCTGCAAAAGCCAATGTAAGAGAGCTGAAAGCAAAGTGCTGCATAAGCATCCCTTGATGAAGCAAGTCAGCAGTGGTACCCGGTGGCAGTCTCAAATATTGGATACAACTCCCTGCACCAACGGTGCAAAAGCTACAAAACAGGGCAACGCCCTGTCCAAACAAAGCACTAACCCATTGCTCTGAAAGAGCAAAAGCCAATGTTGTTTTTTTTATTTTATCAACCATGTAATAGAATAGAACATCAATTGTAGTTGAGTAGGTTAATTGATGGCCTCTACCTTGATTTGAAATTTTTAGAAGTTAGAAGGGGGGGGCCACTATTCACTTTACACTTTTCAACAACCAAATAACTAAACCAAGATGCATAGTTATTACTTACTGATCCTAATAATCATATCCTGTTCTTCCGGGCACTCGCCTCTTCCGTCGCAATTGCTGGTGGCGACATATAATTCGCCGTCGCTACCCATAATAACTTCCCGGAGCCTCCCATATTCATTTTGCAGATATACTTCATGCATTGAAACATTTCCGTTTTGCACCACAACCCTGTGCAGGTGCCTTGACCCCAGGGTGCCCATTATCAGACTCCCTTTCCATTCCTGAATGGCATTACCGGTATAAATTGCTGCACCACCCGGCGGCACTGCTTTTTCCCATGTAAGTATGGGTGGTTTCATACTGCTCTCTTGTTCACATCCATAAATAGTCGGCCATCCTAAATTATCTCCAGCTGAGGCAATGTTGACTTCATCATGTCCGGTTCTCCCCATCTCACCGCTTGGGCCGTGGTCTACAATCCACATATTGCCGGCTTTGGTTGCATCCGGCCAGTCAAACCCCTGTGTATTTCGTATTCCCATAACAAAAGCCGGACTATCATCAAATGGATTATCATCCGGGATATCGCCTTCGGGTGTTAAACGAAGTATCTTTCCGTTCGGACTTTGAACTTTTTGGCTCAGGTCAGGATTTCCGGCATCACCTGTGCCGGCATAAAGCATCCCGTCCGGCCCGAACCGTATTCTCCCGCCGTCGTGATAAGAAGCGCCGGCAATACCTTCATATATCACCTTGTCAAATTGAGCAGACGAACCGTCATTTGAAAGTTTCCACTGTTCAACTTTATTTTGCAAACCACCATTGGTTGACACGGTAATGTACATATAAAACAGCCTGTTGCGTTTAAAATCGGGGTGAAGCGCTATGCCAAGCAATCCACCCTCGGAAGTAAAGCCTGTTTCCACATCAGCAACCGGTGAAGTGGCCAATTGAGCATTTACATAAATATCACGCACCAGCCGAAGCCGTCCAGGTCGCTCAGTCACCAATGCATCGCCATTGGGAAGGAATGCAATTGCCCAGGGCACTTCAAGATTGGTTACAACAGTTTCTACCTTTATATTCACTCTTCCGGCAGGCCCAAAACCATTCTCTACAAGCGTACAATCTTTATTTGTCGGTTCTTCGTTTTTTACCGGCTGATCACAAGCTGTCCCTGTAATCAAAAACAAAAGAAGAATCAGGCATCCATACCTTTTTAATATTTTTTTCATATGTTTATTTTTTATTTTTCAAAGGTCATATGGAGCTCGCCATGAGTT
>CAZJWE010000422.1:0-1597 GCA_964549265.1 uncultured Bacteroidales bacterium
AACATATAAACAAAATACCCTAAAAGGTAACATAAATCACCTTTTCATTTTCGCCAATTTTGTTTTATTTTGTCAGTGAATTTTTTATATTTGATCCATTAATTTGCTAATTAAAAAAAATCAAAAGATGACAAAAAAGGAAATTGTCGAAGAAATATCCAGGAAAATTTCAGGTGAGAACAAAAAGGATATAAAAGCAATTGTTGAAGCTTTTATGGATTCGATTAGAGAATCGGTGGAAAGAGGAGACAAAGTCTATCTTAGGAAATTTGGAACATTCAAACCTAAGAAAAGAATGGAAAAGAAAGCCAGGGTTATTTCTGAAAACAAAGAAATCATTATTCCAGAGCATTTTATTCCGGATTTTAAACCTTCTGCTGAGTTCAAAAGCAGTGTAAAGGATAAAGTTAAATAGAGCCAGTCTTTAATGGCAAGTGTTTGATCTATAAAGTCTTAATTTGTGCAACACGGACGAACAGATGACGAAAGAGGAACCCTGCAAAGCCAAATTGGACTTTATAGTCAAACATAAAAAAATATCCCTTTATTGTTTGTCATAGATTCAAAGAATCTGTATTGGAAAACAGATTCCACGGTTATGACAAAACGAGCTAATTATTTATTACAGTTTTTTTTGAGAAACAACTGTAATAAGGATGCGTATATCCTTTTTTTAAATTACGCTATACGATAAAACAAAGCCGATAACAGCTTTATTATTCATAGCCTCTTGTTGACTATCTTTTGCAAGATTGATAAAACGAATAAGAGAATATGAGTTAATACTTGAATGGTTTTTAGCGTTCAGAAGACTGCACCATACAGACTTCATATTTTTCTTGCCCGGCCTGCTAATATTCATGCCGCAGAAGTGTTACCGCCCTGGCGGGATCATTGACAGAATGATCACATTTAGATATCAAAACAACTACATTCAGGGACACCTTATGATTATTAAAGGTGATGTTATATAAATTTTACTATCTAACGTAAAATGCTCAGTATTAAAATTTATGGAACTTTTTTGTTTGATCCTTCGGAGATAAAGCTGGAAGCCATAAGAAGCTCAAAGCTGAAAGCCATAAGAAACTCAAAGCCAAGTGGTGTAACTATAGATGTATAATCAACTCATCACATAATTACCCCGAAAAATTCACCGCAAAACGACTGGAATCAACAAAAAAATCAGGTTCTACTGCAAATTAAATGGAAAGAATAGAGAATAGAGAATTTAGAAGTTAGAAGTGTAGAAGTGTAGAAGTGTAGAAGTTAGAAGAGCAATGTCAAGCTTTTATTGTTTTTCATTTTTCATTGTTTTTCTTAAAGTAGATATTCTTCTGATTTTAAATTCTGCATTCTAAAAAGATGCTGGTTCCACTAAATTTGCAGTAATACCAAAAACTATTAATAAACCTTTTTGAACGCGTTTTGTTAACTGATTGGATTGAAATATGGGGAGTATACTGTAGATACGTTCCTTATCAAGGTTTTTTATTGTATCAAGCAATAAGGAAACTTGTCATTTGTGTAGATTTTATACAAAAAAAAATTTGAAGCAGTATATGAGAAACTCTGAAAACCCTACGGGAACAAATAT
>CAZJWE010000423.1:0-1595 GCA_964549265.1 uncultured Bacteroidales bacterium
AAGATACAAAAGATCAACTTGAAATCAACGTCACAAATACCGGAGAGAGAATTCCAGTTAACGAAATAAAAAAAATATTCGACAGGTATTATCAGACAGAGCAATATGCCCATAGACGATTTAAAGGAACAGGTATTGGTCTGGCATTAGTAAAAGAATTGGTTTGTGTTTTGAATGGTACCATTAAGGTAGAAAATGAACCGGATAATAAAACAAATTTTATTGTTAAACTTCCTTTGTTAAATAAAGAAAATGTCTCTTATTTTAATGATTATAAAGGTGATAACAAGGTGCTTCATGGTTCATCGCAGGAACCTGTTTCAGCATCATTTAAAAAGATGAGAAACATCGGGACATTACGGTATTTTCAAAAGCCAATTATGCTAATAGCAGAAGACAATCCGGAAATGAGAACATTTATTGTTTCATTATTTATTGATAAATTCAGAATTATTGAAGCTGAAAATGGAAAAGAGGGATATGATAAAACCTTAGAGCATTTACCTGATATTATTATTTCAGACCTGGTTATGGAAGGAGAAGACGGCTTGGATTTTTGCAAAAATGTTAAAAATAATGAAAAGACAAATCATATTCCTTTTATTATATTAACAGCCAAAACTACTAATTATAGCAAGCTGAGCGGATATCAAACCGGTGCGGATGATTACATCAATAAACCATTTGACAGTAGTGTATTAGTGGCAAAAGTAAACAACCTTCTTAATAATCGTGCGCTATTAAAAGATTATTATCATAAACGGTTTTTATTAAATGAGTTGGTAGACGATAAAATTGTTGAAAAGCAAGAATCTGCTAATGAATTATTCATTAAAAAGGTCAAAGATATCATTAACAGGAATATGCATGATGAAGACTTTAATGTTGAGGATCTATTAAGCCATTTTGATATGAGTCATACGCATTTAAACAGGAAATTAAAATCAATTATAGGAATTACTGCCAGGGATTTTATAAAAATTTCAAGGTTGGATAAAGCAATGCATCTTTTAAAAGAAAATCCCGATATTACTATTTCCGAAGTAGCTTATGCAGTAGGATTTAAAGAAGTGCCTAATTTTTCCAGGGCATTTAAAAATCATTATGGAATATCTCCTTCTAAAATAGAAAGTGATTCATAGAATTAATTCTTAATGTATCAAGGCACATTCATGTTTTAAGATATTTATCAATAAGTGCTTATATTTAGTTCTTCATGTTGTGCTTATTTTTTAAGTTATAGGTATTGAGAAGTTAGAAGTTTGCCAATTTATTCTTGCCCTATTCTTTATTTGCCGGTTACGATCGTTAATTCGGATGTGAAAGTTCACTTTAGGTTTAGTGGATTTGTTTGCCGAATATGACTATTTTATTTATCATGGCTGCATAATAAAATTGAACTTTGGAGAAGTGTTTCATAACATGTAAATACAAATTAATATAAATCATCTGATTCGTTGTAACATAATAAGTTTTTTTAACGTAAACTTTGAATAAACTATGGTTTTACTGCATATTTAGTGGAAGCAATATCCTGAGTATTCAGTATTCAGAATTTAGAATCGCTTTATAATAGGCTTCAATTAATTTACTCA
>CAZJWE010000424.1:0-1593 GCA_964549265.1 uncultured Bacteroidales bacterium
AGCTACCCTGTGGGTGTATTGTCCCAAATACCGGATTACATGTTCAGCACCGGCCCAGGTAGTTTAGTGTCTTGTTTTAAAGCGGGTAGAGCTATTGCTTTTTTATTCATTCCTAGCAGGCGGTAATAATACCTTAAGCCATATACCATGTGTTTAAAACTGCTTCGTGATGGCGATTTTGGATCGCGTGCCAAAGCAACAAGATACTCGTTTATCTCATCTTCGCTTACCTGTTCTGGGAGTTGTTTAAAATGAATGACAAAAAGAGCGATACGCCTTGTGTAGTTTTTCAGCGTGCTGTGGCTCTGTCCGCGCAATGTTACCTGTTGTGAAATTTTTTTGACTACTTTTTCAAATTCAGGAACAGCTATAATAGCTTGTTCCACAATTGTTGGTCCTGATTTTCTACTCATATCTGTATGTTTTAAAGATTAATAAATACAGATATATACAAATATTTTATTAATTTTATTAAAAAAAAATAGCTATCCGGTTTGGCGGATTTAGTTCAACATGCTATAAATCCAATAGCCGCCTTAGCTCGGTTGATAGGTGCTCAGATGATTTTAAAGATTTTGAGAAATGAGAAATAAATTATTGATACTTTTTGGTGGATTTTTAATTTTAATCCTATTTGGACTATTCTCATGCGAGGATAAATGTGGACCATTCCCAAATAAATTCAAAATTGTTGGTTTAGATTGGGGTAATTTAAAAGCGATTTATTCTGATACAGCAGATACAAGATTACTATTAAGTGACATTGAAAATGATTCAGTTTATTATAGCGAATACTCGATTTTTATATCACCAAGACAAGAAACTTTTTATGCTCAGTATTCTCAAAAATGGAGTTTCAGTTTGATACAATCTGCTTATGCTTGTTCCCCTGTGATACCAACAACAGATGAGAAAATAGACAGTATCGTTATTCTATCTGAATCGGATTTTAAATTAAACCACTCATCTGGTCAAGATTTGTCCGATTTGTTTGATGTTGTAGTACTTGACCATGTCAATGGAATATATCACGAGAAATATAATTTAAAGGATTATTTAGCGACAAATCCGAACGTGCCAAGTGAATTGACATTGATTTTAAAGGAACAGCCTGATTTGACAACGGATTTTGAGTTTTTAGTAAAATATTATCAGAATGGAATAGCTGACAATGATTTTTTTGAATTTATGACTAACAAGATTGTGATTAAAAGAGATGAATAAAGCCCAGCTGCCACTCATCAAAGGTAATTGCCGGTTGATGAGGAAGTTGGTAGGTTTGGTGTTTTTTTTAAACTTACGTGTAACGTGATAATGATGAGCTTTGAAATCGGCAATTACCTTTATAAGCGGAACATTGCGACAAGCTTAAGAAACATTACATCTATGATTGAAAAATATTTATTTTCTATCATGTGGGTGTGTGTTAAAAAATTTATCATGGCTCGGTTCATATTGTCAAACCGTTTACCCTTCATTTTAAAAAGATATAGCGTTGTATCGAAAAAAAATGATGTAAAAAATTTTTATCTTTGTATAAAAACAAAATATGACAGAATTTAAGGAAAAATATATAAATCCTTTTACCGATTA
>CAZJWE010000425.1:0-1589 GCA_964549265.1 uncultured Bacteroidales bacterium
CTTCATCCGGGGCGTAATGAATATCAATGAAGACTTCATTATGGTACTGGATATGGACAAAGTGTTTACCACAGATGAGATCACAGCAATAACCACAAGCCAGGGACAACAAACAGAAGGAAATGGGAGTGCTGTGAACCTGGAAACACCAACGCAGGAACAAGCTGTCACGGAAACTCAAGAACAAGAGGAGGCCGTCAGTCAACCGGCAACAGAAAACCAACAAGTACACTAAATTTTAAAACATAAAAATAATTGGAGGAAACGAATTATGGCTACTCAAAATTCAAATACCGGAAAAACTCCGGGAGAAGAAAAACAACCAACAACAAATCAAACAAACCAAACAAAGACAACTGAAAAACAAAAAACTATTAATGACATGAATATTTCGATGGAACAATTTCATGATGCACAGGAAAAAGCGGAATATCTGAATAGTATTCCCACCCCTGTGATGGCCATTGACGACCAGTACAATGTAATCTATATGAATGAGGCAGGAGCAGAAACATTGAACAAGACACGCGATGCCTGTCTAGGTGAAAAATGTTTTAGTTTGTTCAATACAGAACATTGTAATACAGGTGAATGCCGTTGTGGGCAGGCAATGAAAACAGGGAAGACCCAAACGGGAGAGACAATAGCAAAGATTAATGGCAGCGAAGCAGCAATCCGTTATACAGGAGCACCGGTGAAAGATGAAAATGGAAAAGTCAAAGGAGCACTGGAATTTGTATTGGATATTGGAGAAGAAAAAAAGGCCATGGATGATGCACAAACTAAAGTAGATTATTTGAATAATGTCCCTACTCCAGTAATGGTGATAGACAAAGAATTCAATGTGCAATTCATGAACCCTGCAGGCGCACAAGCAGTCGGACAAACAACCGACGAGGTGAAAGGCAAGAAATGCTTTAGCTTATTTAATACCGGGCATTGCAACACTGCCGATTGCCAGGTTAAAAAAGCAATGGAGCAAAATGGAGTGTTTACAAATGATACCGTTGCCAAGTTGCCTTCTGGCGATTTACCAATCCGTTATACGGGAACTCCTTTGAAAGATGAAAATGGAAACGTGATCGGAGGGTTGGAATATGTGCTGGATATTAGTAAAGAGATGAATATAACAGAAGAAATAAATCATCTTTCAGACGCTGCATTAAATGGAAAATTAGATGTAAGGGCAGATGTGAAGAAATTTGATGGGAATTATCAAAAAATAGTCGGTGGCGTTAATGATACCCTTGATGCCATCATCGCCCCATTAAATGTAGCAGCCGAATATGTAGACCGTATCTCCAAAGGCGACATACCCGAAGAGATTACGGACGAATACAAAGGCGATTTTAATGAGATCAAGAATAACCTGAACCAGTGTGTATCTATTATGAATGCATTGCTTCAGGAAACAGGCAAGTTGAATAAGGCAGCAGCCGAAGGTCAACTGGATACCCGTGCCGAAACAGAGCAATTTGCTGGCGGATGGAAAGAATTGGTTGGTGGAGTCAATACAACATTAGATAATGTCATTGCCCCATTAAATGTAGCAGCCGAATATGTAGACCGTATCTCCAAAGGCGACATAC
>CAZJWE010000426.1:0-1579 GCA_964549265.1 uncultured Bacteroidales bacterium
GCAATGGCGAGAAAGTCACCAATACCCAATGGCATAATATTGTTGCCTGGAATGCAACTGCTAATTTTGCCAAAGATTATGTCAGTAAAGGCGATGAAATTGCGCTGGAAGGACGCCTGGAGCATCGTTCTTATGAAGACAAAGAGGGCCGGAAAAAATACATGACTGAAATTGTTGTGAATGAAATGATGCTGTTAAGACAAAACACTAAAAAACAAAACACAGCTGAAACCAGCGCCTGAAAATCATTACTCCAACCTTCCCACTGCACTCTGCCTTCTTCTGTGCGAGTGCAGTGGGTTTTTCTCCCTCTCATTCTCACTTTCTCACTTTCTCACTTTCGCCTCTTCCAAATAACCTTCCAATCATTTTTTTTGTAAAAAAAAACAGGCTGAACAATAACATTCGTATCATGAAATTAACCCTAAAATGAATAAAATCAATGATTTTCTATGAAATCACATGCAAAATGAATGAAAAAACTAAAAAATAAAATAAATATAATAGCTCAACCAGAAAAAATTAGACTTTTGGCGGGATGGATAACAAACAAATAAGCCGGGAAAAAATATTCAAATCACTGTAGCTTTTTAACCGGGTACCGTCCAACAAAAGGGCAAAATCAATAGCGTGGACAAGCTGTCATGCTTCGTGGAGGAGTATTACCCCACGCTACTTATTCCGCCCTTAGTGTTAGCAAACGTAATTATTCTTCTCTAGCCTTCTTAAGAATTTCACTTTTGAGTTTTTCACTAAACCATACTTCCTTATCAATCAATTCATTTAGCAATGGTTTCAATTTTTCAATCAATCCTTCTGATTTTGCTTTTACAAGAATCCCAATTGTTCCTGTAACTTTCAAATCAGCATGTTTGGCATGAAATCTACCAAGTTTTTCGTCAAGGATTATTAAATCAGCGTTTAATTCTGTTGCCAATACTATTGCTTCTGCTTCTCCTGCGTCTAAATCAAGAAAATATTTAAGAGCCTGTTTGTCTTGTATTTCAATAATGCTTATCCAATCAATTTCGGATAAATCTTTGTAATATCCTTTTGCTTTTCCTGCTTCAATCTCGTAATATACAGCAGTTGGAATATAAATCTGTTTATAAATCTTTTGCAACAATTCCAACTGATTTAGCTTCAGTAGAGATATAATCGGTGTGGTATTTGAGACAACCTTATGCATTTGCAATATCTTCATTTAAATCATCAGTATCATATCCACCGAGAACTGAAACATTATATTTGGCAAGTAATTCAAGAAAATCAAGTCTTGACAATCCTAAAACTCTTGCAGCAACTCCAGATGAAACTTTACCTAGTTCAAATAACTTTACTAAAGAACTTATTTTCATTTCTGATGCAAAATCCTTCCCGCTAAGTCTTAGCGTATTCGCTAATGACTCTGGATATTCTATGTTTATCATTCCTTTCATAATAATTTCTTTTATACAAAGATAACGAAAACGTTGTCGATTTGATTGTTACTATCGTTCTTTTTTATGTTTGCCATACAATTCCACAACGCCAATTGTCGTTATAGGCAATATTTGGGCATAAACAAACATAATATCTT
>CAZJWE010000427.1:0-1578 GCA_964549265.1 uncultured Bacteroidales bacterium
TTTGGGATGCTGATGCCGGGCAGGAACCTGAATGCGAGTGATTATAGGTTCGGGTTCCAGGGACAAGAACGAGAAGACGAAATAAGTAATATTGTTGGTTCGCATTATTCAGCTCAATTTTGGATGTACGATAGTAGATTAGGAAGAAGATGGGAAATGGATCCTGTCAATAAACCTTGGATTAGCCCTTATGCAATATTAGGCGATAATCCTATATTTTATATAGATCCAAATGGAGACGATTGGTTTGAAAACTCTGAAGATGGTTCAATTATTAATATTAAAGGAGAGGATGCTGTTGTAGATGAAGAAAGTTTTGGATCAGGCTGGGTAAAACTCGGAGAGGATGATATGTTTGGTGATTTAGAAGATATTACCGGAGGTGCTGAAGTTTATTACTATTCACCTGAATTAGCAAAAGATTTTATGAGTGATCAGGGTTATAAATTAGTAAATAAACAAGAATTTTCTTTTGAAAGCAGATATCATAATGTAGTTACTAAAAAAGATGGTGCATTAATTGTTATAGAAGGTGAGGATATAACTGTTAGCGAAAAAGTTGGTTATGTTCCACAAAATTTTATTATAAATAAAACATGGTCGACAAAAGAAGAAATCGAACCTAACGAAGCTGGTTATAAGTCATTTAGAAGGGTTGTGAATCTATATAAAGAACCTACTTCATGGGATATTATCAGTATATTCATAACTAATAACTTTAATAAAATAATGAAGATTAGTATTGTTGACAATGTAAAACAATTTAATTATGACAATTGGGAAGAAGTACCATTCAATGAAGAATTGGAACCATGGAGAAAATAGATACAATTTTTATATTAAATCTATTATAGTATTATTGTTAATTTTATTTGTAAACCTTTATTTTTTTAATTCGTGTACAATACCTTCTGATCATGAGGTTTTGTACACGAAATCATTGAAGGCCTTTGATAAGGAGAAGATAAAGCATTTTCCAGATAGAATAAAGGGGGAATTAAAATATATAATTAAAACTTTACCATTTGATACAGTAGAATATTTTACTAAAAGTTTACAGGTTTGCTTTGAGGTAAGTTCAAAAGAGTTGGTAACAGAGGAAAATAAATTTAAATCTTCATATTTGATTGCAAAAAACAGTGATTCATGTAATATTGTAATTGCATCAAATAAAAAAGTTTTTGATAGAATTGCAGATAATAATTGTTCAAATAATAATCCTCCTATAATTGATTTTAGTGACTATAATAATGCTTTTAATAATGATAGTAGTATTTATTTAAATGATAATTATGAAATCTATGTTATTGAAGCAAAACAAGGGATGTTTTTAGATAAAGAGTACCTTAAAAAAATAGCTTATCTTCCATCTAAATGGAAACATGGTTGTTCTCGGGGAATAGCAATTAACAAAAGAAAAAAACGAATTATTTATTGGACTATAATTTGGTAGTGCCCCCCCGCCCCCGCAAGTGTTCCGAAGGGCACTTGTGGGAATAACAGCAAAGATAAATAGGAGTAGTAAGTTAAGAGCAAAGTTTATAACTTTGCTTGCAGAAAACCAAAATAAATGAGCCG
>CAZJWE010000428.1:0-1571 GCA_964549265.1 uncultured Bacteroidales bacterium
TGCCACTTTTTAAATACACGATCCTGCGGCTTATCCTGTTGCCATTCTCATCATACCCATACTCTATGGTTTGAGCTATTAGAGATGTACTTATAATGATGCCGGTGAATAATATTATGAGTGTTTTCATGATGGTTTATGGTGTTGGTTGTTTTTATATTCTTAATTCTTTTTTTTAAAAGGCACAAGTGAAAAAGAGTTGAGTCAGGTGGGGGGAAAATGATCCGGTGTAAAGTAATAACTTAATCTATGTTATAAACATAATTGTAATCATCTTCTGATTTAAACTGTTCCCATATTTCTTCCCGGGTAGAATGTATAATAGTATCATTTTTTGTCCTGATCTCCAAGTATTCAAATGGAATATTTCTTTTCCCTATTCCACCTATCCCTCCAAACAATCTGATACAAGAATTATTAAAAAGTTCATAATGCCATTCATTGTTCGTTGTATCAAGATAAAGAAATCTCATTGGCATATCTATATTTTGAGTTTTGTTTACATGATATTCAAGAATTTCACTTGTACTAGTAATAACTTCAATGGAATCAATACTATTATTACATAATTTTGCACTATATGGTTTATCAACTGGACAACCATATATTAACAAAAGAGTCCCAAAAACCCATATTATTTTATTCATCTTGATATTTATAGTTATTTAAGATTTAATTACGATCAGAATTATGGATATTTATAGCCATATAAAGAGCTAATGCTGGTTTATAAACCATCCCAGCTCCATACCAAAACCATCTAATACCACCATATTGCATAGTTGGATTTTCTCTAATAAAATTTTGATATTGTCGCTGTTCTGTAGATGTTCCTGTGGTTTGGTCAAAGACACCTTTGCTTGTAAAATAATCCCTTGCCCTTGCATTGGCATCTGCTTCCCACCAAGTATTACCATGTCTTGTACTTGCCCAACCTAATGCACTCATACCACTTTGAACAGACATGGGGATTACCAATGGCCCTAAATCTCTTGCTTGCCTGTAGTGACCATATTCATGTTGTAGTAGATCATTTGCATCAGTTACATTTTGGTATCTCGGAACTCCTTCCCAAGCTATATTAATATAATTACCGAAAGTAACTGCACCATAATCATGAAAATTTTCATTCATAATTGTAACAGTAGCACCATGATAATATCCTATTGTCTCCATCTCACCAAAGGTATTAAATGTTTGATTTAAAGTATATCCGGCATAAGTAAAAGGTAATTGCCAGGGGGTAAACCTGGAAACCAATTCCCATGACCTGCTTAAACCCCGTGTTTTACCTTCTGCATGTTCATTTGTCACAAAAAGTCCCCGGTTTATTGCCCAGTAGTTGTTTGCCCTGGTCCCACTAAGGGTTGGGTCTGCTTTTGTCCAATCATTTGTCCTTATTGCTTCAATAACACCACCAACATGGCTGGTAACCAGCGTGGCTACAGCAGTCCATGCTAATATGCCGAGTAAGAATTCACCACTCGGATCTGTATACACCAGCGGATTATTCAATGCATATGCATACCAGTAAACCCCATTTTACAAGGACAGCTTCAGTTTTTCAAAGA
>CAZJWE010000429.1:0-1563 GCA_964549265.1 uncultured Bacteroidales bacterium
AGCAGATGATCACAGAATCCCAAATAAATCCCAAATTTAAAATTCAAAACTGTTGGTGCTGCATGATTAACCCAACAACTAAACACAACATCACATATCCCTGACAAAAATATAGCACAAACTTTTTGGGGGAATCTCGTGCATGAGACTCCTCAGCCGGGCACCCATCCGGTGAAGACAGCGTAAAAAAATATGTAGTCCCCGTAAATGGAGAGAATTCAGGAGTCAGAAACCAGAATGGATGGGAAAGAAGCCTCAATCGCCCCCTTCTAACTTCTATAATTCTAACTTCTATAATTCTAAAAAGAGCTGAAAACAAGCAAGGTATATACACACCAAATACACCCATCAACTAAACATCTCAACAAATAAACAAATAAACCAACGTGTAGTAAATGAACAATTATGGGGTAACAAATTAAGCAATTAATTCAAAATCTCAGCCCTAAAATCATTACTGTTACACAATTTCTTGACATCGTGTAGCTATTTGATACACTGTGTTGCATCGCCGTATTTCCTTCTTAAAATGCTTGTATATTTGTAATTAGAATGATTTTTTTAACAAAATTTAACTAAAAACCTTAAACTTATTTTTATTATGAAAAAGATTTATTTAACTTTATTACTCGGATTTTTATTTATGAGCAGTCAGGCTCAATGGTATGAATATACCGGAACGAAACACATTAATTATTTTAATGGTTCTCAAACTGAAAAAACCGATGTTTTCCACTGGGAAGCTGATACATGGGCAGGAGGAACCTCATTTACTCAAAGTAATGGTGAATTAACCATTGAAAATGGTGTTACAAAATCAAGAAATGTAAATTACTATCTGGACAGTACCAATATTGATATTTCAGCAATGCCTTATTTGTTAATCGAAGCTAAAGCAGATACTACATTTACTGAAAACATTTTTGTAGCTGATGGTGGTGGTGGTGCAACTGGATTTGCACTAACTATTGACCTTACTCCAACATATAAAACTTTTGTACTTGGTTTATCAGGAGTTGGGAGTTTAAATGTAACTAACGTTACAAGGATTAAATTCAACAATACAGGAACAACCATTTCTGCAGCGAATGACAACTTTTATATAAAACATCTAGCATTAGGCGACACTACCCAAACAATTACCTTAATAGATGACAATAAACTCGAAGACGAGAGCTTGGTTTGCTATCCTAATCCTGTCATAAACCAACTAAATGTATCCGGTGTTGAAGGTATTAGTGAAGCTACTATCACCGACTTAACCGGTAAAGTATTAATGGTTGTTGATGCAGCTGATGTTGCAGATGGAATAGACGTTGCAGATTTAACTACAGGCATGTATATTTTAAGCATTGAAACAGCAAAAGGAACATTAGACGAACTATTTATTAAAGAATAAAACGCCTCTTTGTAGCACAAGAGAACAATATAATTCAGATTTTAAAAAACTCACTCCCAACAACGGGGTGAGTTTTTTTTATTGATTTTTAAAACACAATAAAAATTAGGGATCAATATAAAATTAGGGTGTTTAAGCATAACTTAAAAAAAGTATCTCAAAAT
>CAZJWE010000430.1:0-1547 GCA_964549265.1 uncultured Bacteroidales bacterium
ATTACAAAATAATTTGTGTCCCATTTTTCTTTTATTAATTCACTTTGGTACCAAATAATGCTATTATTATTTTTTTCCGTGCATTCACCAAAAAACACCCGGGATTCATATATCAAATTGCCATTATAATTATATTTTTTTCCTGGATAGCTGTATCTGAAATTTATAATAGAATCAGGAATAGAGCTTTCTTTCAATGGATAAATATAAATCCCAATATCCTGATAAGTATCATCTTTTATATCACCTTTTAGGATCACCCACCTGTTATTGTTTGTTTCGATACTTCCTAACAAAAATATATTGTTCAATTGTAAGTCTTTTTTAATTTTATTTTGATTGAAGTTTATTTTGATACTATCTGAAACTACATTTGTATTATTTTCATAATCATTACTTGTAACAAAATTACATGCATTAAAAAAAATGAGTATTATAATATATAAATATTTCATCTGTTTTTATTTTTAATTTTTAATGGTCAGATGGTGCTCGTCATGAGTTTAATCTATTGACTTTGAGTAAACCAAATAGCTTCTTAATAATCATGCGTGTGTGTCAAAAAAATATTAATGGATCGATTCATTATCTTATTTGATTTTTTGATATCCAAGGTAAATATACATTTCTTCTCGTATTATTCCCTGCATATCTCCCTAAATACTTGTATGTTCTCATATCAACATGGACATGAGGTGCTAATGTTTGTTTGTTTTTTAAAGTAATAGTTTTTAATCTGTAGCGAATAGTTTTCCCTGTTGTACCGTAAACTGAGCGGTCTTTTACTGTTTTATTGTAAGAGCCAAAACCCTTCGTATCCCCCCAATCTGGGTAATAAATAACACCGCCAAAAACGCCGTAATCAGCAGCTGCTTTAGCTAAAGTTTCATTAGACATTCCTTCTACCTTTATATCAGCTGCTTTACCTTGTGTATGCATACTGCCTCTGGATCCTCCGGCCTTTTTATTTCTTTCTATACTTCTATCTCCAGAAACTACAGTTATTTGTTCATAATCTTTATTAATACCTGATGATTTCATATTTATCGAGAGTCCTACAAGGTTTTGTTCTAATTTCGTTGAAGAAATTTCATAACCATTCATATTAACGAATTCTTCAAAACAACCAATAGTTTCTGTGTTTTCAGATTCTTTAATTTTTCCCCAATTGATTTTACCTTCTTTATTTGTATTTTGATCAATTGTTTTATTACTTGTAGTGTAAATATAATCATCATCAATTCCATCATCACCGAGAAATATTCCACTAGTAGAATAATAATAACCCATACCGTCAATATCAAGAAAAATAATTGGATTATCAGCAGCCATATGATATGGAGAAAAATCATAATAATTTTCCGCTTTGGGGTCTATCACATGCCACCTCCCCAGTGCCGCGTCATAAAATCGGAACCCGTAATCATACAAATTGATCCCCTCATCATCCACCAGCTCTTTGCCATTATACAGGTATTTATTCTCGGGTGCTCCGCCTCCTGCAAAGTGCAGGCCGGGCATTTGCATGCCAAAGGGATAGTAGTGGT
>CAZJWE010000431.1:0-1538 GCA_964549265.1 uncultured Bacteroidales bacterium
CCGGCTTTTGGAAGCAAATATTAAAATGTACAATATTTTTTGGGTAGAAAAAACATCATGAAGTTTTTTTATTGATGGTGTTATGTTGTACTATCTGTAGCGAAGACGCTACAATTAATCGCAGTGTGGTATTTTGAATGAAAGTCCGTAGCGAGGACGCTACGGACAGCGGGGGGATTTTCATGATTCTTCTTCATCATAATTCTTTTTACCAAAAAAATCTTCTGAAGAATTTAAAATATAGAACACACATAGTATTAACAATCCAATACCAATAATTAGGAAGGCGACATATAAACCTATCGTCTTTTTATAAGGAATAATTAATTTTCCATTAAGTTTGACTTGTTCAATTTCATTATAATTAGTTTTATCCCACGTCCATATTTCAATACTATCGCTTTCATTAATATTTGATTTTAATATTTCTATGTGATTTTGTATCGTTGTAATATAAGGAAAATCTTTTTGTTTAATATAAATGAAAAAAGTTTTTGTTCTACATTCACAATCCTTAAAATATTTTTGCCCTAATTTATAATCTTGTACTACTCCTTTATGGTAAGGAAAATCTTCAATTTTCTTTGTTACCCCCTCATAACCAAAATACAATAACATAATTCCTACTGGTATTAATATAAAAATAGATCTCAGGTACCTTGTTTTATTAAATATACTCATAAATTTATTGTTTGCTTTTGTTAATAATCAATATTAAATTTTCATATTCTCTTGCACTCAACTTTTCATCCAAAATTAATTTTTCGTCTTTACTCAAATCATCCCAAGCTTTGGTTAAACTTACAAACAATGGAAAATTGCCATTTATTAATTCCTTTGTTATACTTACTACATCTAAAACATTACCGATAGATTTCCATGCATATAAAAATCTTCTACCTGTTTGACTGTTGCGTAATCGACTAACAACATCCTCATTAAATTGAAAATATAATTTCCCTGATGAATGCACAAGCCCGGCTATAGCAACAGCTGCTTTCCATGTTTTATCAGCCGTGGCTATTTCTCCAACTCCAAAACAAAATGAAGCAGCAAATATTGTAACATTAATTGCTTTTTTAGTTTCTATATTTTCATATTCTTTTATCATCCAATTAAAATAAAATGCCGGCATTGGAAAAACAGACCCTTTTACTCCAATAAAATCAACTCCTGTAGTAAAATCGACACCGATAACATCAAAAGGTGATACTTCAACAGGAGATTCATATTCAATTATACTCCTCTCATTTTGGTTGTTCACTAAATAATCTAAGACAGCTGAAAACTCAATTTTTCTTTCAGATGTATAATTTGTAGTATAATTTATATCAAATTTTTCACTCTTATGCCATTTAAAAAGATGACTGTTGATAACGTCATTGCGTGCATCATCTTTGATAAGGTTTTTATAATAGATTAGAATTAACTTCTCTATTAACCCTTTCATTCTATTTTTATTCTTCCATTCATTTTTATTACTAATCACTTTACATATATTATCTTTCTCTTTTAAAGCATTATATAATTCTGGAACA
>CAZJWE010000432.1:0-1531 GCA_964549265.1 uncultured Bacteroidales bacterium
ATTTACACCCGAATGATTGGTTTTCTGAAAATTTATTTGCATTTTTGACATTTTTCAGTCCTTTCAAACAGGTGTGTGTACACGCTCATGCTGGGCACACACAAGCCATCAGCAACAATGCCTCCTATCGTCGGCACATGTTGCTATGGCGAAACGTTTGTGTGGCATAAAAGCAACCTTCGTAGTGTAAAAATCATCTTGATTGAAATAGTAAATTATGAAAAGTACCTTGATAAATATTCTGCTGATTTCTGTTTTTCTGATTTCTTCGTGCTCAAAAAC
The DNA here is from genome assembly GCA_964549265.1 of uncultured Bacteroidales bacterium. GTDB lineage: Bacteria > Bacteroidota > Bacteroidia > Bacteroidales > JBBRXJ01 > CAYMKE01. The sequence continues at coordinate 283 of CAZJWE010000432.1, forward strand.
AAAAGATGACTACAATTGTAAGATTTCAGGAAATGTAATAGGATATAATCCTGATAAATGTGGTTGTTGCCCTGGATGGTTGATAACTAATGATACTGATACTTTAAAATTCTTAACTGTCCCTGAAAATGAACAACTTTGGGATTTAGTGAATTTTTATGGATTTCCGATACCGATTGATTATGATTACAAAAATGATAATGGTTCATGTGCAGACCATTATAAAATAATGACATGTATTGATTTAAAAATGGACTTAAATTGTTCGAAAACAGGAGAAATTATTGATTACAATGGCACGGAGTGTGGTTGCTGTCCCGGTTGGATTATTAAAACTGGGAACGACACAATAAAAGTATTAAATCTTCCTATTGAGAATCAAGTTAGAGATATATTCGAGACATCAGGATTGCCTATTAATATAAAATTGGACTATAAAAATATTACAGGTTCTTGTGAAGAATTTTATAAGAAAGTTACTTGCATAAAGCTAATAGACTAAGTCATACATTTTCGAAATAATAAACATTATGAAAAGGACTATTGTATTATTTGTCGTTCTGGTTGGATTAAAATCATACGGTCAAATTGATAAAAGTCAGTTCATAGGATTAAATATATTACAATTACCGACTTCAACAATTAATTTCAATTATTCTATTGATTATAAGCCATTTTTGAGTCCGATAGCAGATATTGGATACTCATTTGGATATAATGAAAATTATGATTTAATAGGTATGTTTCTGACACCACATATTAAATTACATGATGGTTATGAAATTGAAAAACAAACAGGTGGATATATAAAACTTGGAGGATTTTTAAATCTCCGTAAGGACTTTGAAAAGCAAAATTTCTTTCATCTTGGATTATTTATTACAAATTCGATTGTTTATGAGAAGGGATTCTATTTATCACCGATTGATGCAAGACCATTTTCCTATGCAGACGAAATTGAGCATACAGTTTATTTATTCGGATTTAATACATCACTTGGATATGAATTTAAAATTACGAGTAAATTAAAGACACATATTGATTTTCAACTTTCATTTCCGACTGATAAATATTTAGATTTGTATAGTTATGGTAATTTTATTCCAGGAATGGGATTCAAGGATACTGATGGAAAATGGTTCCCTATGCTGATTTTAAATTTAAAGTATAGATTATGAGTAAATTACGCCACACAATCGAGTAGGCGGCTGACGGACTAATAGCCCGCCAGTGCACCTTCACCCCGTGA
>CAZJWE010000433.1:0-1530 GCA_964549265.1 uncultured Bacteroidales bacterium
ATATTATGTTTGTTTATGCCCAAATATTGCCTATAACGACAATTGGCGTTGTAGACTTGTTTAGCAAACATGGTAAAATCGACAGTGCAAAATATTATTAACTAAAAATATAATAATCATGAAAAAATTAATAATTTTAATCGTTCTGTTAATGAATATTGGTTTTTTATTAGCAAAGCCAATAGATAAGGAAACGGCAAAAACAGTTGCTAAAAACTTTATGGTTAATAGACAAAGCATATCAAATAATGTCAAAAATATTGTAATTGAAAAATTAAATGGGCAAACTTCTTTTTTTGTTATAAATTTTCAATCAGGTGGTTGGGTTATGGTATCAGCAGATAATTCAGTAATTCCGGTTTTGAGCTATAGTCTTGTTGGAGAATACCGACTTGATGATAGTAAACCAGAGGCTTTTATCGAATTAATAAATGGATACAAAGAACAAATAGAAAATGTAAAGAAACTAAAATCTATTAATAATACAGAAATCATCGAAAGATGGGACAATTTAACTAATAAAAGGAAACATAAATCATTTAAAACTTATAACCCAGGCTCACAACTTTTAAATGTTCCTGGAAGAGGTCATGTACAATGGTCACAAGATAAAAACAATAGTGGAGGCTGTTCGCCTTCTTATAATGCATTTTGTCCAGATAAAAATTGCGACGATGGTTGTAATGGTAAAGCTCCTGCCGGATGTGGACCAGTTGCAATGGGGCAAATAATGTGGTATTGGCAATGGCCAACTGCAACATCTTATCGTACTTATGATTGGAATCTAATGCCAAATGAATTAACAAATAGTTCTTCTGATCCTGAAGGTAATGAGATAGCCCATTTATTAAGAGATATTGGTAAAGATGATGCAGCTAATATGCTTTATAATTGTTGGGGAACATTTAATACGGTTGGTAAACTTATTGATGGATTTAAAAAATTTAAATATAAAGGCGTGGTAGAAAGAGTTAAAAAGAATTGGGATAGTGATGTGTGGGAAGATTTAATACGTGCCGAAATAGATGCAGAAAGGCCTGTTTTATACAGAGGAGATAAGAGTGATTTAAGTGGGTCAAAGCATTATTTCGTTATAGATGGATATGATATAAACGACCCTGACTATTTTTGGTTTAATTTTGGGTGGGGTTACCCCGGAAGGACTTATAATACTTCAAGACATTATCTTAATGACATTATACCAGGTGATTATGAATATAATAAAAATCAAAAAGCTATAGTTGGAATTTCGCCAACATGTACTGGTGTGCCAGATAATATTTATGATGTTGGTTATACAGTTGTTACTGATTCAAAGTCAGAATATGCAAGAAATACTATTAGTTTACCATCAGATGATAAAAGCCTTACTGTTAAACCAGGAGGAAATTTAACTTTAAGTGCCGGCAATACAATCATACTTAAGCCAGGGTTTTCAGCTGAAGCGGGTAGCAATTTTGAAGCATCAATTTCTCAACATTCGGTGTGTATACATGATTGTGGTCTTCAACTAATGCATATTGACAATGC
>CAZJWE010000434.1:0-1528 GCA_964549265.1 uncultured Bacteroidales bacterium
TTATAAGCAACATTTGCTTTTCTCGCAACTCTGGCTTTACGGGGCAAATTTTTAATCTGAGCGAATAATTCCCTGTCGTTATCTCTGATATCTTCAATAACCCGTAAATATTTCAATTCGCTTTCTTCTCCGTCCTCATCTCCGATGATAAATTCTTTAGATGTCAATTTATTGAAAAGTTCAAACGACTTTACTTCCTCTCCGTCTGTAAGCAGTTTTGCATCATTCCCAAGCATTTCAATAAAATAATTGATTTTAGAAATGGCTGCTTCTTTCAATTTTATAATGTCGTTTGCTTCTTCAGTTGGGAAAAAATTATAGGTGTAAATCTTGTTGAATGGTGTGTCTACCCGGTTAATCCTGCCCACACGCTGAATCATCCGGGTTGGGTTCCACGGAATATCATAATTGATAACCACATTGGAACGGTGCAGGTTAATCCCTTCTGACAAAACTTCTGTTGTTACAATGATTCGGTAATTGTCTTTTGGATTTCTTGCTTTAGCATCGAAATTCGAGATAACGGTTTTTAAGTCTTTTTCAGAAGAGCCTCCATGATAAATCAACACTTTGTCGTTAAGCCTGATTTTAAGATTTTCAGAAAGGTATTCGGCAGTTTCTTTTGATTCAGTAAATATGATGAGTTTACTTTTCTGTAAAACTTTTTGTTCTTTGATTTTTTCAATAAAGCTATCCAGTTTAGGGTCGTAGTTGATATTTTTCCAAAGTCCTTCAACGATTTTCAGCGTTTTTAAATCTGATTCAATATCTGATTTTAACTGAGGAGTAAAATCATTTTTCCCATATTCTTCAGCTTTTTCATTATCAATCAATTTCTGAATAGCATCGTAATTTTCTGCCAAAAAGAAATCCATAATTTTTTGCCAGTGTTTTTTGCTTACATAAACTTTTCCTTTGTTGTAAGCTGCAAGAAAATCCTCATACGATTTGATAAAACGTGCAAGTGTGTTTTTAAAAGCAAAAAAGCTGCTTTCCAATCGTTTGATAAGCAATATTTTCATAAAACCACCCATGTTGCGCTGACTGGTTTTCTCAAAATCTGATAGCTCTTCTTTTAAATAAAGCAATGGAGTATATCTTGAATACTTGAATTGCTGTTCATCTGTGATTAAAGCAATTGTTTTGATGAAGATATTATTTAATGTTGCGTCAAGTTTATAAAAAATAGGTTCCGGTGGATTTACAACAGGGAATTTCAACCCCTGATTTTTAAGGTCATCCTTAAAATAAGTATCAATTTCTTTTCTGGTTCTGCGAACCATAATGTGTTTTAATACTTTATCCCGAATTTGAACTGCATTATCTTTCACAATATCCATGTACGCATCGTAATCGTCTTTTCTATCCAGATCTTTCAACCTGCGTTGAAGAGAACCAAAAAAGCTTTCAAGATTTTTGATTCCGGGAATTGTACTATTCTTGCCTTTTTGGAAAAGCTTTATTTGTGAAAGGATGTCTAAAGGAGAATTATTAAGTGGGGTGGCCGTAATAAGAATTACTTTTTTCC
>CAZJWE010000435.1:0-1523 GCA_964549265.1 uncultured Bacteroidales bacterium
TTAGCACAAAATACCAAATAATCAAAAGAATTTATAAAATACAAAACTTTTAAATATAGTATCATTTCTATAATTCAATACCATATCATAATAACTCTTCTTTTCCTTAATTTTATCAACTCTAATCTTTCTAACTATTTTTTTTTGACTATTTTCGTCTCTACATCCTACATAAAAAAACATTAAAAAGGTAACTATATAATTTATTATTAAGCTATTTATCTTCTTCATCTACCGTTTTATTTACTATTGATTTATATTTCTCAATTAAATCCTTAACCTTGTCATCTCCGTATTCTGTATTCAAGTAATCCATTATATGTTCATCTTCAGAGTATTGTTTTATCATGTCGTTTACACTTTCTACTATTATTTTGTATTCTTTTTCTGGTAGTAGCTGCTTTAATTCTTTAAGGAACAAATTATACTCTTTTTTTAAACCAATAATAAATTTAGCATGATCTCTATCCCCTCCATGTGTTACCCTTGTTTTTCCGTCTTTTGTATAATAAATTTCAGTTAATTTTTCATAAAATCTAAAAGTTTTTGCTATTGCTTCATTACTTTCTTTTCCTATTTTACTTAAAAGATGTTTACTTATAACTATCATTCTTTGAAGATGAATGAACGCTTCATGTGCAAATGTTTCAGCAGTACGAATATCGTCAAGGTCGTCACGCCATTGTCTTATATTAAATTGTAATATTAAACTCTTATTAATATCTGCAGCTGTAATTTTAGATATTCTAATAAATTCTTTTCCCCTTTTAAAATCAACAAAACAATGACCTCCAAATTTATTACTCTCAGATATATTCAGTATATGTTTTTCAAGTTCTCCACCTTTTCTAAAATTTGATATAAATTTTTCTCCCTGTACTGTAGAACTAAAAGCCAAGAATGCTGTTGATTCCAATACTGCATCTGAAATTTCCACAACATTTCCATCAGGATCAATAAATAAAATTGGATTATTCAATGCGAAACTATACCCTGACACATCTGGATACATTCTTCTATAATTGTCTAATTTATACCATCTGCCAACCCTGCTATCATAAATTCTCGCTCCAAAATCATAATGACTTCCGGGGATATTATGCCATGAGTCATCCCTCAACTGTCCCTGGAAACCAAATTTGTAAGAGCCATTTTCTACCGTACTATTATCTGATGATTGTCCCGGCATTTGCGCTCCGAAGGGGTAGTAGGCAAAGCTTTGGGTAACGTCTGCCTGCCACGTCCAGTCATCTATGCTTCCCGTAGTGGTAACAGGTTTCCTCACATCGGAGACAACAGCCCGAACATTGCCAAGATGATCCGACTTTTCGCCGAAAATCACCCTCTCTTGCTCTGTGCCATATGTCGCTGATGTTGTATGCATTATCTTTATTTTTAAAACACTAAATATAATCATTTTTTTCTTTCATCGGAATAAATTTTAAAATAAAAAAATGATTGTGGATTTCGGGATACAGGCACATAACAGCAGCTAAAAACACCATTAAAACGGTGTTTAGCTG
>CAZJWE010000436.1:0-1521 GCA_964549265.1 uncultured Bacteroidales bacterium
GCATTGTCAATATGCATTAGTTGAAGACCACAATCATGTATACACACCGAATGTTTAGAAATTGATGCTTCAAAATTGCTACCTGCTTCAGCTGAAAACCCAGGTTTAAGTACTATTGTATTACCGGCACTTAAAGTTAAATTTCCTCCTGGTTTAACAGTAAGACTTTTATCATCTGATGGTAAACTAATAGTATTTCTTGCATATTCGGACTTTGAATCAGTAACAACTGTATAATCAACATCATAAATATTATCTGGCACACCAGTACATGTTGGCGAAATTCCAATAATTGCCTTTTGATTTTTATTATATTCATGGTCACCTGGTACAATGTTATTAAGATAATGCCTTGAAATATTATAAGAATAACCAGGATCACCCCAACCAAAATTAAACCAAAAATAGTCAGGGTCGTTTATATCATATCCATCTATAACGAAATAATGCTTTGACCCACTTAAATCACTCTTATCTCCTCTGTATAAAACAGGCCTTTCTGCATCTATTTCGGCACGTATTAAATCTTCCCACACATCACTATCCCAATTCTTTTTAACTCTTTCTACCACGCCTTTATATTTAAATTTTTTAAATCCATCAATAAGTTTACCAACCGTATTAAATGTTCCCCAACAATTATAAAGCATATTAGCTGCATCATCTTTACCAATATCTCTTAATAAATGGGCTATCTCATTACCTTCAGGATCAGAAGAACTATTTGTTAATTCATTTGGCATTAGATTCCAATCATAAGTACGATAAGATGTTGCAGTTGGCCATTGCCAATACCACATTATTTGCCCCATTGCAACTGGTCCACATCCGGCAGGAGCTCTACCATTACAACCATCGTCACAGTTTTTATCTGGACAAAATGCATTATATGAAGGCGAACAGCCTCCACTATTATTTTCATCTTGTGACCATTGAACATGTCCTCTGCCAGAAACATTCAAAAGTTGTGAGCCTGGGGTATAAGTTTTCAATGATTTATGTTTCCTTTTATTAGTTAAATTGTCCCATCTTTCGATGATTTCTCTATTATTAATAGATTTTAGTTTTTTTACATTTTCTATTTGTTCTTTGTATCCGTTTATTAATTCGCTAAAAGCTTCTGGTTTACTATCATCAATTCGGTATTCACCAACAAGACTATAACTCAATACCGGAATTGCTGAATTATCTGCGGATACCATAACCCAACCACCCGATTGAAAATTTATAACATAAAAAGAGGTTTGCCCATTTAATTTTTCAATTACAACATTTTTGACATTATTTGAGATGTTTCTTCTATCATTCATAAAGTTTTTAGCAACTGTTTTTGCCGTTTCCTTATCTATTGGATTTGCAGATAATAAACTAATATTTATTAATAAAACGATTAAAGTTATTAATTTTTTCATGATTATTATTTTTTAGTTAATAATATTTTGCACTGTCGATTTTACCATATTTGCTAAACGTTTAGGCATATCAACAGTAGCCGGTTTATAAAACGCCATGTTTAATATG
>CAZJWE010000437.1:0-1506 GCA_964549265.1 uncultured Bacteroidales bacterium
TATTATGTTTGTTTATGCCCAAATATTGCCTACAACGACAATTGGCGTTGTAGACGTGTTTTGGGGCGCATGCGGGCTGAGGGTGAATTCAACGGCACTTTATATGTTAGAATCATAAGTAAAATTGAAATGACAAAAATTTATGACTAACTTTGTGTAATGAGAAATGAAGTTGAAATAAATGCGAATATGATTACTTGGGCTATTTCCCGAGCAGGGTATGATTTGCATGAATTTGCAATAAAACTTCCTCGTGTAAATGATTGGATTGAAGGTTCTAAAAAACCAACAGTTAAGCAACTTGAAAATTTTTCTAAAAAAGTTTATCTGCCATTTGGATATCTTTTTTTAAAGGAACCACCAAAAGAAAAACTTCCAATTCCATACTTTAGAACTAATGATGATCAAGTTAAAGATGTAAGTATTAATGTATATGACACAATTCAATTAATGCTTCAAAGACAAGATTGGTTAAAGAATTACTTAATCGAAAATGAATTTGATAGATTAGAATTTGTTGGAAAATACAAGAATAATTTAATAGTTGAAGATATTGTTAATGACATACGCCACAAATTAAATTTATCTGAGAATTGGGCTAGTAGTTTTAGAACATGGGAGGAAGCATTAAGTTATTTAGTTGAGGTTATTGAAGACAAAGGAATTATAACGGTTTTTAATGGCGTTGTTGAGAATAACACGAGTAGACCAATTGATGTTGAAGAATGCAGAGGGTTCGTGCTTGTGGATCAATATGCTCCATTTATGTTTATAAATAATGCGGATAGTAAATCTGCCCAAATGTTTACTATTGTCCATGAATTAGCACATATATGGACAGGTCATAGTGCGGGGTTCGATTTTAGGAAGTTACAGCCTGCTAGTGATCCTGTTGAATTAGTTTGTGACCAAGTTGCTGCTGAATTTCTTGTTCCCAAACAAGAATTTTTAAAACTATGGGATAATAATCAAAATATTAAGAGTGCTTCTAATTATTTTAAAGTTAGTGAGATTGTCATTGCAAGAAGGGCGTTGGATTTGAAAAAAATAACAAAGAAGCAATTTTTTGAGTTTTATGAGCAATACAGAAATAGAGAATTTTTTAAAAAAAGCAATCAATCTGGAGGCGATTTTTATGCAACAGCAAGAAAGAGATTGAGCATGACTTTCGCATATCATGTCGAACAAGCTGTAAAAACAGGGCAACTTCTTTATAGAGATGCTTATAAATTGACAAGCATGAAAGGCGACACCTTCCAAAAGTTCTTTTCTAAAATATAGTTAATGGCAATATATGTAATTGATAGTAATTTTTTGATTCAAGCTCATAGAGCAGTGTATCCTCTTGATATTGCAACTGGATTTTGGAATACAGTTAAAAAACTTGCAATTGAAGGAAAGATTGTAAGTATAGACAAAGTTAAAAATGAGATATATAAAAACAATGATGAATTAAGGGGACTTCTAATAATTCCTTTCTTTCAAAAAACAAATATAATGAATAAG
>CAZJWE010000438.1:0-1501 GCA_964549265.1 uncultured Bacteroidales bacterium
ATGTATTCGTCCAAAAACAATTCGTTTCGAATTTCAAATGATTTCAACCATTCATTATGAACGATTTTCCCAAAATCGGAAAATATCATTTTACCTTTATTGATTTTACCCAAATTGCAATCCCTGTTTTGCGTAACCAATGTGATAAAATATATACCATTGCCCGAATAATCCCAATTTGGCATCCGGTGTGATTGAATTCGATATTTATTTTTAAATTTATCTGTCATCACGGCCCTTTTTCTGAGACGCACGGCCGTGCGTCTCTATACGTACCTCCCCATTCATCAACTTCGGCAACAAGCTGTCCCGTAGTTTTTCGAGAGTGCGGATTTGTTTGACATTGTTTGATATTTTGAGAAAGTAATTCTTAATATTTTCTTCAAAATCTTGAATTTCCTTTTCCGGGGGAATCGTTAATTCAAGCCCTTTAAATGTATTAGTTGTAATGGTATCAAAAACACTTCCGTATGCTGCTGAGTTTAATTCTTTGACTGAGTAATTGACCAATAAATATGTAAAAAAACAGCAACCATCAAATCTTGGTTTAATTCCATAGTTTGATTGACTGTAGGCCATAGGTTCAGAAAGGATACAATATTTCCCAACAGTACCCCTCGCTGAAATTACAGTACTATATTTTGGTAAAAGCTTAGCTGAGCTATTATCCAATCCTTCTTGTGTAATTGTTTTCTCAGAAGCGTTTATAATTGATTTGTGATTTGCTGCAATATCGCCCCCTGAAAGCCACTTTATATCGCCATTCCAATACTCATCAACGGATGTTTTAGGTGTACCTCCTCCTACCAATTCGATGGCATCGTAAAGGGTAATTGTCTCCCACTCCTCACTAGCCTCCACCACACCTGCCTGCGCCGAAGCTTCGGCAGGCAGGAACCACTGCCTAAACAGCGCTTCAGCCATTTCCTCCAACGTTTTGTTCTGGCGGTGGAGTAGGTCTATTTTGTCGTCTAAACTGGAAAGGACGGAGGCGATGGCGTGTTGTTCGGGGAGTTCAGGTATAATAATATCTAAACTTTCAATATCTGATGGTCGTAATGATGGATATGCGGATGTAGATGCTTCTGCAATTAAATCAAAGTATTCGACAGAATCATCAGAAGTAAGGAAATAATAAAGAAATTTTGGATTAAGTTTGTTTGTGTCACAAGTAATTGTAGTAAAGCCTGTAGAAACAACAAGATTGGGCTGAGGGTTTTCAATATAACCGTAATGACGTTGAATTGGTCTTACAGTTGAATAAACAATATCATTTTGTTCGACCAAGCGTTTTGCTCTACTTGGTGCTTCGCCTAATTTATATTTTTGAAAACTGTGAATTTTACCTCTTGTAATTGAACCAGTATCCAAATATTCAATCTCTTTAAATGGATAATCAGCATTAATACTTCTTTTGTTTGTTTGCACTAATTCACCAAGTTTATATTCCTTCCACTCAGTCATTCCTCACCTCCCTTTCTAAAAGCAGCACTTCTTTTCC